>JAJYLU010000005.1 GCA_021787505.1 Nitrospirota bacterium
TATGCATCCTTTGTCCGGGAGCTCTGTCGCGAAACCGCCCTTCCATTGCAGGCTTTCCGCCTCCCTGATTTGTCTTTTTCTGCTCATTGCGCTTTCCGCCTGCGCAACATCCCGATTCACTGCGGGCGATCAGAAGAACAGCCTGCCGCTCGCCGACAGACGCCTCATCGAAGAGGTGCATTCCGTCGCAGTGGCGCCGTTCTATCACGACGACAATCACTGGAGGCAACTGGCGCAGGAGGCGCTCTCCACGCCGAAGCTCGACGTCATCCCTGCAGGCAAGGTGGACTCAGCGGGCAGAAACACGGGGAAAGATCTTTCGACCATCGGACCGGACAACAGGGCCGGCCTGCTCGTTAAATTGGGCAGGTCGCTGCAGGCGGACGCCGTGCTGAACGGCATCGTTCTTTCAGAAGGAGACCGGCATGAACTCATCATTCAGCTTATTTCTTCGGGCGATTCCCGGATACTCTTTTGGCAGGCGGCGGATTTTTCGTTCCAGGGCGAGCGCATAGACCCTGCCTCACAGAGGAAACTCATTTCGAGGATGCTGGAGCCCCTCGTCGCCAATGCAGCGAAACGGGGAAAACCGCTTATGACTCCACCTGCGCAGCCGAAGGCAGTGGAAGCGCCGGAGGCCGCACCGAAGCATGCGACCGAACAAGGGCCTAAGCCGGGAAGTCAGCCAAAGGCAGAGAAAAAGCAGAAAACCGACAGAAGGCATGAACGGGAACCGAAACCGCCGGCAGTGCCCGAAGATATCAGTCCGATGTGATATATGGAACAAATCCCCGCCATCGTCATGCAGTGTCCGAAATGCCTGAAGCGTTTTTCCTTCGGCGATACATACTGCGAGGAATGTTCCGCCATGCTCGAACCCGTGGAAGCGGAACCCACGCATCAGTCGAACCGCGCCCACGAAACGCCGGGCAGCGGAGTTCAATCGCCGGTCGTCACCGATGAAAAGATCGAGGACATCAGGATAGACACGCTGCGCGCTGATATCGAAAACAAATTCGTCTACGCGCTGCTACTGGAAATAGGACAGCTCAAAGGCAGGCTCGTAAAAAAAGAGCAGTCGCTTGCTGCCATACAGGAAGGAGGCCCGGACCATGCGGCAGTTGCCGCCTCCGCCGGCAGGATCGAGGCCGAAGTCGAAGAGATCTTGCGGAAAATCACGAAACTCGAAATCACTCTCGATAACCTTGAACAGAAACTAAAGGAGGACGTCGCGGTCCTCGATTCGGAGCTCGGGAAAGTGGACAAGCCCGGCGTTCCCGCTTTTCTTATCGGGAAGGGCCGCTATTTCAGGATGCTCTCATCCGAACTCAGCACAAAGAGGTTGCTTCTCGATGTCATCCGGGGGAAGCGTCCTCCCTCCACGCTGAGGATGAGAAGTCTTATTGGGCCGGCAGTATTTGTCCCCGCGGCGGCAGCTGCAGCGGTTATTCTCGTCCTGTCCATGTATACGTACTTCCATAAGGTCGTACCGACGCAGGCAGGCAGGCAGGCGGATGCGCGGAAAGAAATGGGGATCGGCAAGAGGGAGATCGGCGCCCTTCTTGACGACATTAAAACGGCGAATCTTACCAAAAACGAGGAACTCTGGAGATCGCGATACTCTGCCGCGTACCTGGCGTCGAAGGGGAAAGAGGAGAACATTACCGGCAAGTGGGAAAGGGTTGACTTCACCTCGCTGCAGTACAGGATCGACGAGCTCGAATCCGGACGCGACCGCGCCAGCGCAACGATCACCTGGTATATAGAGTTCAAACCCCGCAAAAGCAACCATATCAAGCTGGTCACGCAGCGTCTCCGCGCGGATTTCGCGAAAGAGGACGGAAGACTCAAAATCACGTCCGTCGCCAGGCAAGGATCGTAGCGGCCCGCTTCGATGTCCCATACCCGTGCGCTCGCTATAAAGGGCCTCCTTGAAATCTTCTCCCGGGGCGTCAGACCGAAGAGTGCGCTCGCAGACCTATCCGGTTCGCTCGACAGGCGAGACAGGTCATTCCTGATGGAGATGGTCTACGGCGTGATCAGATACAGAGATACCCTGGACTGGGTCCTCGGGAATTACCTGAAGAACCCGGCAAAAGCGGGTAATTTCACGCTGAATAACCTCAGGTCGGCCGTCTACCAAATCTACTTCATGAGGGTACCCGACTGGGCGGCCGTCAACGAAGCGGTCGAACTGGAGAAGTCCTCTTCCTCCCACGGGAAAGCGCCGCTGGTCAATGCGGTGTTGAGGAATGTGCTCAGGCAGAAGGACCGTCTGCGCTATCCCTTTGCGTTCGACGACCCTCTTACGCGTATCGCGGTCAATACCTCGCATCCGAAATGGCTCGTCAAGAGATGGATAAAGAGTTTCGGCGAAGAAGAGGCGATGAGGCTGGCAGAGGCAAACAACAGTGTCCCGGCATTGACGATCAGGACAAACACGTTGAAGACGACGCGCGAAAAACTTATTTCGCTGCTCTCCGGTCACGGCGTAGAATCCGGGCCGACCGTTTTTTCTCCTGACGGGATCGTCCTGAAAACGGTCCGAAGCCACGACGAACTTTCCTTTGGGGCCGGTCTCTTTGCGGTGCAGGACGAGGCATCCCAGCTGATCACTTATCTCCTGGAACCGAAACCGGGAGAAATAGTGCTCGACGCCTGCGCCGCCCCCGGCGGAAAGACCACCCATATCGCACAACTGATGGGAGATTCGGGGAAGATCATGGCAGTCGAAAGAGACGCCGAAAGGATCGGCATGCTCCGCGCTAATATTCAGGGCCTCGGCGTCCGCTCGGTGACAGTCGTCCATGGAGACGTCGCCGAACTGCGCGGCACGGGCCCCTTCGACAGGATCCTCCTCGATGCGCCATGCTCCGCTACCGGCGTCATGCGAAGAAACCCCGACGTGAAATATCGCCGCAAGGCGAGAGATCTGGCCGACTATAAGGCAAACCAGCTGAGACTCCTCAGGTCTGTCGCACCACTCCTGAAAAAAAACGGCAGGCTGGTCTATTCGGTCTGTTCGCTCGAGCCCGAAGAAGGAGAAGAAATCGCGGCCGAGTTCTTGAAGACCGCGGCCGAATTCCGTATTATAGAAGCTGAGGCGGTTTCCGTGAAATATTTCATGCATCAGGGCTTCTTGAGGACATATCCGCACAAACATACTATGGACGGTTTCTTCGGAGTGGCTTTTTGCAGACAAAAATGAGCAGTCTTATCAGGGTCCCGCTCCTGTTCGCGGCCTTTGTGCTTTTGGGCCTGATGTTCGGGTTCCTCACCTTCAAGGTCCTCAGCTTCAGCCGGACTGTCCAGGTGCCTGCGGTGACGAACATGACGCTCCTGGAGGCAAACGAAGCGCTGAACAAGGCAGGGCTGTACCTGAAGATAGAGGGAGAAGATTACGACACGACAGTACAGGCGGGGAAGATACTGAGGCAGGACGTCCCTGCCGGCAACGAGGTGAAAGAAAGAAGGGCGATAAAGGTCGTGGTGAGCAAGGGGCCGAGAGTGTATTCCATTCCGGTCCTCTTGAACGACACCCTTGCCGACGCTGAAGCCGCGCTTATCCAGAAAGGACTCAGCATCGGCAAGACGATCAACGTCCACTCCGATTCAGTCGAAAAAGGCAGGGTCGTCGCCCAGAGTCCGGACCCGGACGAAAGGCTGACAGGGCCGATCACGGTGCTTGTCAGCCTGGGACCAAACGCAGTGCCGTATTACTGCCCGGATTTCCAGAACAAGAGTTTGGAAGAGGCCAGGGATACCGCCGCGAAAATAGGCCTGTCGGTCGAGACGAAAGGCACCGGTAACTTCGTCGTAAGCCAGAAACCGAAACCTGGCACGCTCGTCACGGCAGGCGACACTGTTTATCTCGAGTTGCGGGAAGGGACTGTCCAATGATCAAGATCGCCCCCTCGATCCTCTCGGCCGACTTCGCCCGTCTCGGAGAAGAGATACGGGCCGCGGAAGCCGCCGGCGCGCACCTGCTGCACGTTGATGTCATGGACGGGCATTTTGTGCCGAACATCACGATCGGTCCTCCGGTCGTCGAATCGATACGTAAGGTCACACGGCTTCCGCTCGATGTGCACCTTATGATAGAAGACCCCGACAAATTCCTGAAAGATTTCGTTGCTGCGGGGGCTGACATCGTAACGGTACATTACGAGGCGACCGTTCACCTTCACCGTTCTGTTCAGATGATAAGGGAGAGCGGGGTCAAGGCCGGAGTCTCGATAAACCCGGCCACGCCTGTCTGGAGCCTCGACAATATCCTCGGCGATGTCGATATGGTACTGGTTATGTCCGTGAACCCCGGTTTCGGAGGCCAGAAATTCATCCCTTCCGCGCTCGAAAAACTGAAATTGCTCAGAAGGAAGATCGATGAAGCGGGACTCTCCGTCTTGATTGAGGTCGACGGCGGCGTCAAGCCCGAAAATGCGAAGGAAATCGCCGCGGCGGGTGCGGACATCCTCGTGATGGGCTCGGCTTTTTTCAATTCAGGCGATTATGCCGCGACAATGGAGAAGATGAATGGATTACTCGGAAACGCGCCGTCAGTTTAAAAAGGCGGAACTGCTTAGGCAAAAGAGCCGGTACGCAGAATCGCTCGCTCTCTTCAGAAAAGCCCTCTCCGGATACCGTTCCCTCCGGGACCCGCAGGGCGTCCTTGACTGCAGGATGTCGATAGGCGACGTCCACCGGATGATCGGAAATTACGACCTGGCCGAAAAATCCTATTCCGCGGCTGCGGCCGCGGCAAAAGAGGCGGATGACGCCATGGCAGTCGCTGATGCAGGTACAAACATCGCGCTCTGCATGAGAGGAAGGGGTGACTGGAAACATGCACTCCCCCTGCTGCAAAAGACCCTTGCCTTTTACGAGAAAAACAGAGACGGCCAGGCTATAGCCTTCTCCCTCTGGGCGATAGCCGGAACGCTCCGGATCAAGGGCGACATACCGGGCGCGATCCGCACATACAATAATGCCTTGAAGCTCTTCAGACAGCAGAGGCTGCGGCCGGCCGTTGGATACAGTCTTTGCGGGCTTGGCGGAACGCACCGCATAGCGGGCATGTTCTCCGAATCCCTCGATTACTACCGCAAGGCGAACCGCTTGTTTTCCGGGATCGGCGACAGGTTCGGGACCGCCTATTCATACTGCGGCATCGGCAATGCGTACCGGATGCAAGCCGAATACAAAAAGGCACTGGCAAGTTTCGACCGGGCATCGAAGATATATAATGCGATCGGCGACAGGGTGAGCTACTCTTACACGCTCTGGAGCATTGGTACGACATACAAGATGCTCGGCGATCACGCGAAGGCGCGCCGGTATTTCACGACCGCTCAGGGTCTATTCAGAAAGACCAGAGACCCCCGGGGACTCATCTACTGCAAACTCGGCATGGGTGAGCTCGCTATGCTCGAGGGCCGAAAGAAGCAGGCGGGAAAATACATCCGGGAGTCGGTGGGGCTGGCGGACGAATACGGCTTCAGGGTCGAGCAATGCCATGCGGCGCTGCTGGCATCGTCCCTAGGCAGGAAATTAAAGTTCGCGTGTTATAATAAGCTCGGACTGAATCTTTCGTTCACCCGGGCACCATTCAATATTCCGTAGCCTGTCGGACGTTCCGAAGGGGGGAGAGTTTTTGCGGGTACTGAATATACCTAATACCTTGACAATAACGAGGATAGTCATCATACCCGTGTTCGTCACGGCTGTCCTTTACAGCAAATACAGATATGCATTATACCTTTTCGCGGGAGCTGCGCTCACAGACCTTCTCGACGGCCTGTCTGCGCGGCTCACGGACCAGAAAACCGAACTAGGGACCTTTCTCGATCCCCTTGCCGACAAATTTCTCCTCGTCACCTCGTTCATCCTGTTCGCCGTCTACGGCTGGATACCAAAATGGCTTGCGATCACGGTAATAAGCAGGGACCTCGTGGTCGTCGTCGGTTGGTTCCTTCTATACATGATCACGCACAACTCGAAGGTCGAGCCGGTATTCACCGGCAAGATGGCGATCGCCATGCAACTGATCGTGCTGGCATATGTTCTTCTCGGGGTGAATCTGCCCTCGCTGCCGCCGATACCGGAACTCTTCCTTCTGCTGACCGCGGCGGTCACCGCAATTTCGGGGCTTCAATACATCTACAAAGGGTTTACACTGACCAATGCGCCCTAAGCACTCCGTAGAAATCGAGAGTGTGCTGCCGGGCAGCCTGGCCGAAAAGGCGGGACTCCGGCAGGGTGACAGCGTCATTTCGATAAATTCCCACCGGCTGCGGGACGCGATCGACTTCATGTTTTTCAGGAGTTCTACAAAGCTCTCCGTCGAATTCAGCCGTGGCGGGACGAGAAGCAGAGTGCAGATCAGTACGGAAGAGGGAGAAGACCTGGGGATTACGCTCATGCCTTTCAAGGTGAGGACGTGCAAGAACAACTGCGTCTTCTGCTTTGTGAAGCAGCTGCCGAAGGGGCTGAGGAAGCCCCTTTACATAAAAGACGAGGACTACAGGCTTTCCTTCCTTTACGGCAACTACATGACCCTCTCGAATATGGACTCCAAAGACAAGCGGAGGATCGTCGAACAGCGGCTGAGCCCCCTCTACCTGTCCGTCCATACGACTAACAGGGCACTGCGCAACAAGATGCTCGGGAACCCGAAGGCTTCGGACATCATGAAGGATCTGAAGTTCTTCTCCGGCCATAAAATCAGGATGCACACCCAGATCGTGCTCTGCCCGGGATATAACGACGGGCCGGAACTGCAGAACACGATCAGGGACCTCCATAAGTTTTATCCTTACGTATCTTCGATCGCGGTCGTGCCGGTCGGCCTTACGATGCACCGGAAACAGCAGATCGGTCCCGTAACGAAGGAGGACGCCCTGCAGGCGGTCAGGACCGTCGAACCTTTCCAGAAGAGGTTCAGGAAAAAACACGGCGACCCGATCGTATACTGTTCTGACGAAATGTACATAAAGGCTGACCTTCCCTTTCCCGGCTTGAAAGATTACGGAGCGCTGCCGCAGATCGAAAACGGCGTCGGCATGGTGCCGCTTTTTCTCGCGCAGGCTAAGAAGATCAGGGTCCCCAAGTCGATCCCCCGCGATGCGAAGTATCTCACTTTCACCGGCGCCTCCTTCTATCCCTTCCTCCGGAAATTTGCCGACCGCCTGGCAGAAAAGGAGCAGATCCGGCTCGACGTGATACAAATCGAAAACAACTTCTTCGGGACGACGGTCACGGTCGCCGGACTGCTGACCGGACGGGACGTGATTAAATCGCTTCAGGACAACACCGACGCTTACGATGCGCTGCTCGTCCCGGATACGGCACTGAAAGAAGACGAGGATATCTTCCTGGATAACGTCTTCCTGAAAGACCTGGAAGAAGCGACCGGCATGAAGGCGGTCCGCACCGAATCGACACCCCAGGGCGTTATCGATGCGATCGAATGTCTGAGCACGACAAACAACTGATAATTGCCCCCTACCGTAAATCTCCCTGGTCCGCTTTTCCGAAAAGGGATTATTGCTCAGGCAAACAACTATATTAAAGTCGTCATTGGCCGGCTCGACCGGACAATCCACGGCATGCTGAAAAGCCTGGATTCCCCGATCAAGCCGGGGAATGACATGCCCCCGCAGTTTCATTTTTTTGCCGCCATAATACCAATTTTTGGGGTCGGCAATCTTTCTCTTTGCTCCCATTGACAACATGGAGCCGTGATGTTATTATAGTCATAATTCTGGTCATAGAGGTGACAATGAAAACGCTTCCCTTATATGAAGTTAAGGCAAATCTGAGCAAGCTCATAGAGAAAGTCGACGCAACGGACGAAGAGGTTGTGATCACCAGAAACGGCCGTCCTTCGGCCGTCATAATAAGCATCGACGAGTTCGAGAGTTGGAAGGAGACGCTTGCGATAAAGGCAAGCCCTGCCATGATGGCCGAGATAAAGAAGGGGTTAAGGGGCATCAAAAAGGCAAAGCCCTATACCCTTGACGAGCTACTGAAGGAAATCGGTTGATAAAAAGGCATCTCAAGATACCTTCGGAACTCCTCTCGTTTCTCAGAAATCTGCATCCCGATGTAAAGCGAAAGATTAAGGCAGGATTGAAAGAAATAGCATTGAACCCGTCGAGCGGAAAGATTTTGAAGGATGAGCTTGAGGGACTCAGAAGTTACCAGACTGGAGGTTACCGCATCGTGTATCGGGAAGCTTCATCCTTTCTTGAGATCATCGCCATAGGCGAGAGAGAAAGGATATATGAGGATACCATTAAAAAGCTTTTGGAGGAAAAAAGATGAGGGTTTTAATGTTGGGGGCATAATGAATTAACGGGTTTCGGATGGGTCGCGTCTGGAGGGCCTTTCTTCATTGCGTGAATCACTATAAAATCCCGCCGATTGTGTGGCGTTTTTCAGTATGTCTGACCGCGTCCTCTATGCCACATCAGAGTTGACTTGACCGGGCAGTGTTTGTTTAACTGGATATGAACAAAATTTTCAGATAGGAGTTCTCAATGAACATCACCGGCAGGACAAAAATCACCGGGCTTTTCGGTTATCCGGTCGAGCATACCCTCTCCCCCGCGATGCACAACGCGGCCTTCGGGCATCTCGGCATGGACTACTGCTACCTGCCTTTTCTCGTGCACCCCGATTCCCTCGGTAAGGCGGTAGACGCTGTGCGGGCGCTGAACCTGGCGGGAGTGAACGTCACCATTCCGCACAAAGAGGCGGTGATCCGTTTTCTCGACAACGTAAACGAGGAGGCGTCTTTCATCGGCGCCGTAAATACCATAGTAAACCGGGAAGGCGTCCTCACCGGGTACAATACTGACGGCCGCGGCTTCATGCGCTCCCTCGAAGAAAACGGGATCGAGGTATCCGGCAGGAAGGTACTGGTAGTCGGGGCCGGCGGAGCTTCCAGGGCGATAGGCTATTACCTGAGCGACAAGGCGGAGATGCTCGCTATCCACGATATCGACAAAGACAAGTTGTCCAGGCTGGTGTCGGACCTCTCTCAGATACGGAAGAACGTGAGCACAGTGGCGAACCTGGAACGTCGCCAGGACGGGTTTGATATCATCGTTAACGCCACTCCCCTTGGTCTGAAAAAGGGGGACCCTTCCCCCTTTGACGTTTCCGCACTCTCTTCGGCCCAGACCGTCTGCGACCTCATATACAAGAAAACCGCCCTTCTCGATGCCGCTGCCGGAAAGGGATGCCGCACCATGGACGGCCTCGGTATGCTCCTCTGGCAGGGCGTTCTCGCCTTCGAACTCTGGACTTCGGCCTTCCCGCCGGTGGACATTATGAGGAACGCCCTCCTCAAAGGCATCCGCTGACAGTCCTCTACGCATAGGGAAAGGGTGCCGGGCAGACCGGAGCAGAATGGATGGCGCAGAAATATTTCTTTATTTTTCGGCGCAATAGAGCCGAAAAATGCAAAAACTGGCACCCTTTTTGCCTTTACTTAATCATCTCCATATGATAGAATTTTTCATGAGGAAAAGTTTTCTTGCAGTCCTTTCGCTTGCGCTTCTTTCCTTATTATTTTTTATGCTCCGGGGCGAAAAAGAGAGCAAACCGGGAATCCTGCTAAAAGGTGCGTCGTTTATCGAAGGCCTGCGGATCGTCCACAGACAAAACGGCAGCCGGGACTGGGTACTTACAGCCAGGAGGGCCGATTTCGACGGAAAGGGTGAAAAGGCACTTTTGTCCGGCATGGAAATGAAGATCGAGAACAAAGGGTTGACCGTCTGCGCCGACAAAGGCGTATACGACATGAATACCCGGCACCTTGCCGTGGACGGGAGGGCCGTAGCGAGAGGGAAAAGCTACTCGATCACGTCCGAGGGGGCAGAGTTCGACGGCGCCTCAGGCGGCCTGAAGGCCGACGGCGGGGTGAAGATCGAGGCCAGGAAATTCAGCGTGCAGGGCGAGGGCATGGATGCCGACAACAACGGACAGACAGTTAGAATACGAAGAGATGTCAAAGCCATTTTTTATCATTAGTCTCTTCCTGATGCTGACCTGCAGCGTCGTTGCATCGGCTGAAGAGCAGAAAATAAAGGTCAAAGGGCCGATCACTATAACCTCCGCTACTCTCACCGCGGACAACAAGTCACACACCGCGCTGTTCGAGGGAAGGGTCATCGCGAAGACTGCGGAGATGACTATTTATTCCGACAAGATGCTCGTTTTTTACAATGAAGGCACCGGCGACGTGACCAAGATAGAGGCGACCGGCAATGTCAGGCTGGTCAAGGGTACGCGAATCGTCACCTCGCAAAATGCCACCTACTACGCAGACGAGGACAAGGTCGTCTTCACGGGCGATCCCCGGGCCTTAGACGGGGAAAACGTGGTCACCGGCTCGGTAATGACCTATTTCATCGGAGACGACCGGTCTTATGTCGAAAAAAGCAAGGTAATCATGAAAAACAAGAAGGACATCAGATAGGATGCATCTCTTAGAGGTAAAAGGCCTCTCGAAAACGTACAGCAAGAAAGTCGTGATCAGGAACATCGACCTCCATGTATCGACGGGGGAGATCGTCGGTCTTCTGGGACCCAACGGGGCCGGGAAAACGACCACGTTTTACAGCATCCTGGGACTCACGAGGCCCGAGCACGGCAGCATCTCTCTGGACGGGAAAGACATCGGGGGGCTGCCCATGTATAAGAGGGCTTTGATGGGCATCAGCTATCTGCCTCAGGAGCCCTCGATATTCAGGAAACTTTCCGTGGAAGACAACCTCAGAGCGGTGCTAGAAATCAAGGGGCTTTCTCCAACCGAGATAGACGGCGAGGTGGCGCGGCTCCTGAGGGAGTTCAACCTTGAAGCATTTTCCCAGAGGAACGGATACAAGCTTTCGGGGGGAGAGCGGAGGCGTACGGAGATCGCCAGGGCGCTCGCCACGAAGCCGACCTTTATGCTCTTCGACGAGCCGTTTGCCGGGATAGACCCCCTGGCGATCATCGAACTGAAGAAGATGCTCACATATCTGAAATCCAAAGGACTCGGGATCATCATCACGGACCATAACGTGAGGGACACGCTCTCGATCACCGACAGGGCCTATATCATCAACAACGGCGAGATACTCGACGAGGGGTCTCCCGACAAACTGATTGCGGACCCGAGGGTGAAAGAGGTCTACCTCGGTGAGGAGTTTACGCTCTGATGGCGCTCGAAAGTCGTCTCGAACTGAAGCTTGCCCAGAAACTGGTGCTTACGCCCCAGCTGCAGATGGCTATAAAATTGCTCCAGATGCCCCAGCTCGAACTCTCTCAGACGCTCACCCAGGAACTTACCGAGAACCCTTTCCTCGAAGAATCGGCCGAGGTGTCGACTGAGGAGCAGACCAAAGAGGAGAGGGAGACCGCAGAGCCCTCCGAAGAACAGGACGATACCGAAATCCCCCTTGAAAAACTGATGGCGTTCACGACAGACGACTACTTCGAGGAGCGAAGTTACGACGGAAGGGACCTCGGATATTTTACGCCGGGCAACGTCACTCATCCGTCCTTCGAATATTTCCTCAGTTCTTCGTCGGACCTCTTCGACCACCTGATCTGGCAGCTCCGCCTCTCCCGCGAGACCGAAGAGGTCAGGAGCATCGGCGAGATCATCATCGGAAATATCGACGAAAACGGCTATCTCAAAATGACCAATGAAGAAATCGGGGAGTTGGCGAAGGCCGGCATAGAGACGGTGGAACGGGCTGTAAGGCTCGTACAGAGCTTTGACCCCGCTGGAATCGGGGCACGGGACATCCGCGAGTGTCTGCAACTGCAGCTCAGGGCCCTCGGGCTGGAAGGGACTCTTGTGGAAAAGCTTGTAATGAACAACCTCGACCTGATCGGCAAGAGAAAATACGCGCAGCTCGCCAAGATGTACGAGGTCCCCCTTGAAAATATCATGTCGGCGGTCAAGATTATTGAGGGGCTCGACCCGAAGCCGGGGGGCAACTTTTCTTCTTCCACGGTAAACTACATCACGCCGGACGTCTATATCCTCAAGGCGGAAAACGGATACCAGATCGTCCTGAACGACGAGGGACTTCCCAAACTCAGGATCAGCAGCTATTATCAGAGGCTTCTGAGCCAGAAGAACGCCATCCCGAAAGAAGACAGGCAGTTTCTGGAAGACAAGCTCCGGTCCGCGGTCTGGCTGATGAAGAGCCTCGACCAGAGGAACAAGACCATTTACCGCGTGACCGAGTCGATCCTCACCTTCCAGCGGGACTTCTTCGACAAGGGGGTGACTTACCTGAAGCCCCTGAACCTCAAGGACATAGCTGCGGAACTGAGCCTCCATGAAAGCACGATCAGCAGGGTGACCTCAAACAAATACCTGTCCTGTCCGCGCGGGATTTACGGCTTCCGGTTCTTCTTCAGCAACGCCATTCCCAGCGACTCAGGAGAAATATCCGCCACGACAGTCAAAGAGATGGTCAAGAAGATCGTCGCCGAGGAGGACACGGCCAAGCCCTTGAGTGACATGTGCATCGTCGACATATTCAAGAGCCAGAACATCAATATTGCAAGGAGGACGATCGCCAAATACAGGGAAGAACTGAAGATCCCTTCACAAAGCCAGCGGAAAAGATAAGGATCCGGCTACGGACGAATTCGAAAAAGGAGGAAACCATGAATATCATCATCAGCGGCAGACATCTTGAGATTACCCCTGCGTTGAAGACCTACGCGGAAGAAAAAGTAAAGAAATTCGAGCGGTATCTGTCCGATATATCTGAGGCGACGGTGACCCTCAGCATTGAAAAGAAATACAGGCACAAGGCCGAGGTGCTCCTGAAAGCCAACGGGGTTCTGATACAGGCCGAAGGGGTCACCGGGGAGATATATTCTTCCATCGACGAGGTCGTCGAAAAACTGGAGAGACAGGTGAAAAAATATAAAGACAAGCTCGTCTCCCGCAGAAAAGGCATCGCCAAGGCGGCCGAGAGCGCCGCGGCTCCGCCGGCCGAGACCGGCGCAATCATAAAGAACAAGCGTTTCGAGCTGAAACCGATGAGTCCCGACGAAGCGTCGATGCAGATGGAACTCCTCGACAAGGATTTCTTTGTTTTCATCAACGATATCAGCGAAGATATCAATGTGATCTACAAAAGGCGGGACGGCAATTTCGGGCTGATCGAACCCGTGAAAAAATAACCGGCGCGGAACGCTGCTGCGCGGGGTACCGGGGAAAAGGAATAAGATTTCATGGGTAAATCTCGCACCGGCCGGCTCTCCGGCATCAGGGGGGCTGACAAAGCTCCGCGGGTTGTCGTTATCTCCGGGCTTTCGGGCTCCGGAAAAACGGTAGCCCTCCGTGCCGTCGAGGACCTGAATTTTTTCTGCGTGGACAACCTTCCCGTTGCCCTCATAGGATCTCTTATATCGGAGCTCTCCCGTTGGCCGTCCGAAAGGGACATCGCGGTGGGGGTCGATATACGCGAGAAGGAGTTTCTCGGCGACATCGACACGATCCTCGGCAATCTGCGAAAGAAATGCAGGATCGAGATACTGTTTCTCGAGGCGGAAACGGAGGTGCTGATCCGGAGGTTTAAGGAGACCCGGAGGCCCCACCCTCTCGGGGGCAAACTGGAAGATTCGATACGTACCGAAAGGCTCAGCCTGGATCCGCTCAGGCAGAACGCGGACAGGGTCATCGACACGTCGTCGTATACGCCGCACCAATTGAGAGGCCTCATCTCTTCGTTCTACGTGTCGGCACGAGGGACGCGCGGGATGAGCGTCACGCTCATCTCCTTCGGGTTCAAATATGGCGCTCCGCAGAATGTCGACCTCCTGTTCGACATAAGGTTCCTTCCCAACCCGCACTTCGTTCCTGCATTGAGACATCTCAACGGGACGGACAGCCGGGTCGGAGAATACGTATTCAATAACCGCTACAGCCGCACCTTCATGAAGAAAGTGAAGGACCTGCTCGCCTTCCTGCTGCCCCTTTATCAAAGGGAAGGAAGGACCTACCTGTCGATCGGGATAGGTTGTACGGGCGGCAACCACCGTTCCCCGGCGGTGGTCGGAGAATTGGCGAAATTCATCGATCATGAGAAATTCGATGTGCACGTCGTGCACAGGGACATATCGTGATATAATGATGTTCGATGATCTATCTCGACAACAACGCCACCACGCCGGTTGACCCCGAGGTCTCCGACGCAGTCTTCGCCTCTCTCAGGAGAGATGTCGGTAACCCCTCCAGCAGCCACCTTGCCGGACAGAAGGCTAGGGAAACGGTCGAGAACGCTCGGAAAGAAGTCGCGGACTTTCTGGGTTGCGGCGCGGAGAAGATATGCTTCACCTCGGGCGGCACGGAGGCCAACAATCTCGCGCTGATCGGAAGCGCGCTGCTGCGCGGGAAGGGACATATTATTACGTCAGCGATCGAACATCCCTCGGTCGACAACACATGCCGTCATCTGGAATCGCTCGGGTTCGAAGTCACCTACGCGCCGGTTGACCGGGACGGGATCGTGAGCGTGGAGGAAATAAAGCGCGCGGTAAGGGGAGACACTTTTCTGGTGTCGATCATGCACGCGAACAACGAGACCGGGGTGCTCCAGCCGGTCGAGGATATCGCCGCTGTCACAAAGAGCAAGGGGATCGCGTTCCATGTCGACGCGGCGCAGTCTGTAGGGAAGATGCAGTGCAACCTGCCGGATGTGGCGATTGATTTCATGACAATCGTAGCACATAAATTTTACGGGCCCAAAGGGATCGGCGCCCTTTATATCAGAGACGGAAGTCTCCTGAAACCGCTCCTCTTCGGCGGCGGACACGAAAAAGGGCTCAGGCCGGGCACGGAAAATGTCGCGGGAATCGTCGGGCTCGGCAAGGCATGCCAGCTCGCAAAGAGAGACATCAGACTGCGGGTCTCGCATACCCTGCGCCTGAGGGAGCTTCTTTTCGAAAGTCTGAAGGCCCTCGTCCCGGGTCTTCGTCTCAACGGCCACAAGTCCCGCAGACTGCCTAACACCCTGAATCTGGAAATCCCCGGCGTGTCTTCACGTCTTCTCACAGAAAGACTCGGTCAGGACGTCGCCATTTCAACCGGTTCGGCCTGCCATTCCGGAGAGCAGACGCCTTCGCCCGTCCTGATCGCCATGGGCCTTTCGCATGAGGAGGCCCTCTCGTCTATTCGGCTCAGCGTCGGGAAGGACAACACCGAAGACGAAATACTCAGGGCGTCCTCACTCATCGCCGCTGCCGTTGCCTCGCTGAAACAAAGCGGCTCCTGAGCCGATTTACTCCTGCATGAGGCCAGTCTTCGGTAGCGGGTCAATATGCGATCATTTTCAAATGCCGTCATACTCCGGCTTGATCCCGAAGCAAGTCCGGGGCGGGCCGCAATCCAGCACATGTTGAAAAACTGGATTCCCTCCCCTCGACGAGTCGCCTGTGGCTACCGATCAAGTCGGGGATGACAATCCATTAACTTGTTTTTGTAAACTGACCCACCGCCCGATCTTCCGCCTGTGTAACGCCAAAATGATAATGTCCTAAATAGCCAAAATAGAAATGTCCTATCAAGGAGCTGTTACACTGCCTCTTTTAGAGAGGAGAGGTGATGGCGG
>JAJYLU010000337.1 GCA_021787505.1 Nitrospirota bacterium
AAGACGCGGTCCTCGGAAGGCTCGCGGTCAAAGTCGCCACTTACCTCAGGGGCAAGAACAAACCGGTTTTCACTCCTAATGTCGACACCGGCGATTTTGTCATCGTGGTCAATGCCGATAAGGTGCGTCTCACCGGGAAAAAACTGACCGATAAAGTGTATTACCACCATTCCGGGTACATCGGCGGAATAAAGTCGAAGACAGCCAAGGACATGCTTGAGCAGACCCCGGAGAAGATCGTAGAGAAGGCGGTCTGGGGCATGCTCCCGAAGAACCGGCTCGGGAGGACGATGATCAAGAAACTGAAAGTATACAAGGGAACCGAGCATCCTCACAAGGCCCAGTCCCCGGAAATTTTGCAATAAAGGAGCGCACATGGCCGAAATAAAATATACCGCGACAGGAAGAAGAAAGACCTCTATCGCACAGGTGAATCTCACCCCGGGAACAGGCAAGATCACCGTGAACAAGAAACCGGTGGAAACCTATTTCCCGCGCGAGGTGCTCCGCATGATAATCCGTCAGCCGATCGAACTGGTCGGTGCAAGCGGCAAGCATGACATCGCCGTGAAGGTCGAGGGCGGAGGGCCGACGGGGCAGGCGGGAGCGATAAGGCACGGCATCTCGAGGGCGCTAACCAAGATGGATGCAGACCTCAGGGGAAGGCTGAAGAAGGAAGGATTTCTTACCAGAGACCCGAGGGAAAAAGAGAGAAAGAAATACGGCCTCAAAGGGGCGAGAAAACGCTTCCAGTTCTCAAAGAGATAGCGCACGCTTAAGAGCGGAAGCTCTGAAGTCGTTCAGTATATACAAGGGCCCGTTCTTGAAACGGGCCTTTTTGCTTATGCACTGCGGGCGGGGAGACCCCGCCCCTACGACGAATCGAAAAGGATCGATAAATGAAAAAAGTTGCAATTTGCGGCGGCAGTGGGTACACGGGGATTGAGCTTCTCCGCATTCTGTCGGGCCATTCCAAAGTCGAGGTGTCAGCGGTAACGTCTGAGAAGTCGGCGGGCAAGAAACTGAGCACGTTGTTCCCGCACCTTCACAGATATGGGGGCCTCACGTACGAGCCGCTTAACAAGGAAAAGCTCCTGACTAAGGCTGATATCTTTTTCCTTGCGCTTCCTCATGGCGCCTCCCAGGAGGCGGTCAATTTCTTTTACAGGAACGGGAAAAAAGTCATCGACCTTTCTGCCGATTATCGGCTCCGGGACCCGGAAACGTACAAAGAGTGGTACGGGCTTTCGCATGATTTCGTCTCCACTCTCAGGAAGGCAGTCTACGGCCTGCCGGAGCTATATCGGAACAGGATCAGAAAGGCGGCCCTTATCGCAAACCCCGGCTGTTATCCGACAAGCGCAATCCTCGGCCTGCTGCCCGCGCTTAAGGCAAAGATTGTCGACTCCGATTCGATCGTAATAGACTCGAAGTCCGGTACGAGCGGCGCCGGAAGGAAGGCCGACGTTGCGGTCTCTTTCTGCGAGGTAAACGAGGGCTTCAAGGCATACGGCATAGGGACACACCGGCATACTCCCGAGATCGAGCAGGAATTGTCCTTTCTCGCAGGCAAAGAGATAACGGTGAATTTCACCCCCCATCTTCTGCCGGTCGACAGGGGGATACTCACGACGATCTACGCCAAAATGACGAAGAAGGCCGACACCGCTTCTGTGCTGAATGTCTATCGCAAGAGATACGCGGGAGAGCCCTTTATCAAGGTGCATGATGAAGGGTTCTTGCCGAATATCAAGAATGTGAGAGGGACGAATGTCTGCGAGATAGGACTCAAGGTGAACCCCAGGACGAATACGCTGGTCGTAGTCTCGACGATCGACAACCTCGTGAAGGGGGCTTCCGGTCAGGCCGTCCACAATATGAATCTCATAATGGGCTTTCCGGAGCAGGAAGGGCTCGATAATATCGCCCTCTTCCCATAGGAGGATATACGCATATGCCAGGCATGAATGACATAAAAACGCCTCCAGGGTTCCTTTTTTCGACAGCCGAAGCCGCGATCAAGAAGCCCGGGCGCAGGGACATCGCCGTCATCGTCTCCGAAGTCGAGGCGAATATCGCAGGCACGTTCACGAAGAATGCAGTAAAGGCAGCTCCGGTCAGGCTCTGTATGCGGAATATCAAATCCGGCAAGGGCAGAGTGATTATCGTGAACAGCGGCAACGCCAACGCCTGCACGGGAAAGAAGGGAATGCACGACGCAGAAAAGATCGCTGCGGACGTTTCCCGGCGACTGGACATAAAACCTTCTCTCGCATACATCTGTTCAACCGGTGTGATAGGAACGCCGCTTCCGATGGAGAGAATTACCCCTGCACTTGACCCGCTTGCCGGAAACATCGGCGGCTCCTCCTTCGCGGACGTTGCAGAGGCTATCATGACAACCGACACCTTCCCAAAGATGGTATCTAGAAACGTGAAGATCGGCGGCAAGTCGGGGACAATCACAGGGGTATGCAAGGGCGCAGGAATGATCGCGCCGAACATGGCGACGATGCTCTGTTTCATCCTCACTGACGTCGCAGTCGAGAAGAGCGCGCTGAACAGCGCGTTGAAGGCTTCAGTCGAAAAGTCTTTCAACCGGATCACGATAGACGGCGACATGTCGACAAACGACACGGTCCTTCTCATGGCAAACGGTCTGCTCGGCAATGTTCCGATCGCCCGGGGCTCAAAGTATTTCAGTGCATTCGGGAAGGCGCTGGACGAGGTCACGTTTGAGCTTTCTAAACTCGTCGTCAGGGACGGGGAAGGGGCTACAAAGCTTATCGAGGTAGTGGTAAAAGGTGCAAAGAGTAATCCGCACGCGCTCAAAGCCGCATTCGCGATCGCCAACTCAAACCTTGTCAAGACAGCAGTCTACGGCAACGACGCCAACTGGGGAAGGATCATGTGTGCCGTAGGCTACTCGGGGATTCCTTTTCGCGAAGAGAAAGCGGACATCTTTTTCAACGGCATACAGGTCGTGAAAAAAGGGCTCGCGAACGGTAAGGACAAGGAAGCGACTGCTGTGCTGAAAGCAAAGGAGATAACGATCACCGTCGACCTTCATTCCGGAAAGTCATCGGCCACGGTCCTCACGTGCGACTTCAGCGAGGAATACATCCGCATCAATGCGG
>JAJYLU010000338.1 GCA_021787505.1 Nitrospirota bacterium
TTCATTGATCAGGAAAAAATCGAGTTCCACGTCGAACGCCTTCATGTTAGAGGCGAGCTGCAGCGCGCCCGCGGCGTTGTCCGGTTTGTCGAATGAGCTGTTGAGGATAAAGATGAATTTCTTCTTCTCCATAGTTGAACCTCCTTGTCTATTTCACGAATTGTACCATATAAATAAATAGGTATGCAACATCGAAACACTTGATGGCGATCGTACTCCCGATATATCTGCCTATGGCTTTCTTGTCGCTGATGGGTTAATATAATCTACTATTTTTTCGAGGAGGAGCGGATGGTCGTCGGTAAACCTTTTCTTACCGTGGAACAGATTCATGGCAAGGTGAAAGAGCTCGCGGACGTTATCTCTGACGAATACGAGGGGAAAAACCTTCTCGCAGTCGGGATACTGAAGGGGGCCTTCATCTTTTTCAGCGACATCGTGAGGCTGATCAGGACCCCCCTCGTCGTGGATTTTCTTATCGCTTCGAGCTATGTCAAGAGCGACTCATGTGGAGAAGTGAAGATGCATTATGACATCAGGGAGGATGTCTCCGACAAAGACGTGCTCCTCATTGATGATATCGTGGATACGGGCATTACGCTCAACTATCTGCGGGAACGCGTCCTCATGAAAGCTCCGCGGAGTCTCAAGATATGCGCCTTTCTCGATAAGGCGGACAGGCGGCAAGTGGCGGTCCCCCTCGATTACGTGGGCTTCAGGATACCCAATGAATTCGTCGTCGGATACGGCCTCGATTTCGACAATAAGTTCAGAAACCTGCCTTACATATCCATTTTTAAGAAGACTGCCTAGATTCGGGAGGATACAGATGTACGAGCTGTCGGTAGAAGTCGGCTTTGCCGCCGCGCATCAGCTGCGGGGCTACAAGGGCAAATGCGAAAATATTCACGGCCATAACTGGCGTGTGCAGGTGAGCGTGACTGCCGAGAGGCTGAACGAAATAGATATCGCGATAGACTTTCACGATCTCAGGAAGATATCCGGAGAGGTCGTGGCGCCTCTTGACCACGCCTTCCTGAACGAGGTATTTCCGTTTACCGAGAAGAACCCCTCCTCGGAGAACATCGCAAAATGGATCTTCGATTCCCTGAGGAAGAAGATCAATAACGGCAACCTCCGGCTGGGTGCGGTGACCGTATGGGAGTCGGAGACGTCCTCGGCCTCATATTATGAGGACTGATGCGGGCTTCGCCGCTGAGCTGGTCGCGGCGGCGATCAGGCGCGGTGCAGACGAGGCCGAGGTATTCAGCAGGTCTTCACGGGGACTGTCCGTAGAGATAAAGGACCAGTCCGTCGAGTCCCTCAAGTCCTCCGCGGGCTTCGGATATGCACTCCGCGTGATCAAAGACGGAAGGCTCGGCTTCTCCTATTCAACAGATCCGGCGGCCTCTCAGACGGTAATCGGGAATGCCCTCGACACCGCCCGGTCTTCCGACCCTGATCCCTATCTCGGTCTCCCCGATGCGGGGGGCGCTGCCGAGGTCGCGATATACGACACGGCGATAGCAGAGTTGAGCGAGGAAGAGGCGATACAATCGGTCATGCGTCTCGAGAAGGCGGTTTTCGAGGAGGGCCGCAGGATTGCGAGGGTGAGAAAGGCATCGGGCTCTTTTTATTCTTCGGAGACGAGGATAGCCAATTCGAAGGGTGTGGATGCGGCGTATTCATCTACCTCGTGCAGCGGACAGGTTTCTGCTGTTGCGGAAGAGAGCGGGGAGAGCCAGATCGGATGGGAATACGACGCAAGCTGTTTCCTCAAGGGCATTTCGTTCGAGGCGATCGGCAGGGGCGCTGCACAACGGGCGGTGAGACTTCTGGGCTCCCGCAAGATCGCGGGGTGCAAGGCGGAAGTGGTTCTAGACAATTCGGTGACTGTCGACTTTCTCGGCATATTTGCCTCTTCGCTGTCTTCGGAGGCGGTGCAGAAAGGCAAGTCGCTGCTGACCGGAAAAATCGGCCGGAAGGTCATAAGCCCGAAGATTACCGTGGTCGACAGCGGCCTTCTTGCCGGCAGACTCGGTAGCAGTCCGGTCGACGACGAGGGAGTGCCATGCAGGGAAAAGCTTCTGATCAGGGAGGGTGTCCTGCTTTCCTATGTGTATAACACCTATACAGCCAGAAAAGACGGTGTCCGCTCCACGGGCAACGCTTCGAGGGCCGGGTTTGCATCACTTCCCGGTGTCGGCGTTTCTAACCTGTATCTGGAGGCTGCCTCACATTCCGATGTGGTCGGGGCAGACCGAATAATGCGTTCGATCGACAGGGGGCTGTATGTCGTCGAGGCGATGGGCGTACACACTGCGAATGCGGTATCCGGGGACTTCTCCATTGGCGTGACAGGACTCTGGATCGAAAAGGGCGAGGTCAAATATCCGGTAAAAGAGGCGGTGGTGTCCGGTAATATCCTCGAGTTTTTCGGGAGGATAGAGGCCGTCGGAGACGACCTCAGGTTTTATGGAAGCACCGGCGCCCCGAGTCTTACAATATCCGGCGTGGACATCAGCGCATGATGATGAAAGTTGCCAGATACTACGGAGCAGGCGATATCCGCATCGAGGAGATGCCTGTGCCGGAGCCGGGCCCCGGCGAGATGGTTGTCCGCATCCGTGCGAGCGGCATCTGCGGAAGCGACGTCATGCACTGGTACCGCGAGGGCAGGGGGCCGGTGGTGTTGGGCCACGAGATCGGCGGGGAAATTGCAGCAGCAGGCGCAGGCGTGACCGCCTATAAAACAGGTGATCGGGTAAGCGCCTCCCATCATGTACCGTGTAACACCTGCCGGTACTGCAGGAGCGGTCATCATACCGTATGCGATACCTTGAGGAGTACGAATTTTTATCCGGGCGGCTTCGCCGAGTACGTCCTCCTCCCTAAGGTAAATGTTGACAGGGGAGTATACCCTCTTCCGGACGGGATGTCCTTCGAACAGGCAACGTTCATAGAGCCGCTGGCATGCGTATGCCGGGGGCAGCGCATAGCGGGCACCCGAATAGGCCAGAGCGTTCTCGTGATCGGCAGCGGCATAGCGGGACTCCTCCACGTCCAGCTTGCCAAAGCTCTTGGCGCTTCTCCCGTGGTCGCCTCTGATATCAACGAATTCAGGCTCGACGCGGCG
>JAJYLU010000339.1 GCA_021787505.1 Nitrospirota bacterium
TATGTCGACCCTCACAAAAAAGCGGAGGAGCAGGGCGAACATGGCGCCCTTCGAGACGGTGGCTACAAAGGCGGTCACCGGGGCAGGAGCCCCCTCATAGACGTCCGGGGTCCACATATGGAAAGGAGCGACCGCAAGTTTGAACCCTATTCCGACAACCACCATAGCAAGACCAGTCACGACCACAAGACTGTTGACGCCGCCGGAAATAAGCCTCGGACCCATCACTGAAAAATCCATCGTCCCAGTTTCCCCGTAAAGCAACGCAATCCCAAAGAGGAGAAAGGCCGCAGAGGCCGCGGCCAGGACGAGGTACTTCACTCCAGCCTCGATGCCCATCTCGTTCCTTATATACCCGATAAGGGCGTATAGCGACACGCTGAGGATCTCAAGCCCGATAAAGAAAGAAGCGAAGTGGCCCGATGCAACAAGAACGGACGAGCCTAAAATTGCGAGAAGCAGGAGAATATAATATTCTTCCGCATTGCCTTTCCGGTCTTTGAAATAGTCAAAAGACAAGACGGCGACCACAAAACCAGCCGCAAGGATCAAACCCATATAGAAGAGAGCATAACCGTCAACAAAAAGGAGAGGGGTAATCCGTCGTGGGACAAGGGGTGAGATAACGAAAAGCGCGATCAGCGATGCGATGATCCCGCAAAGGCTTAATAAGTATGCAAGCCGGCAGCTCCTGCGAAATGACAGGACGAGCATGATGATCACCGGAGAGGCGGCGATTATAATAAAGGGAGCCAGAGGGACTATGTCACTGGGAGTCATAGTTCACATCGGGGTTTGCAGGCTGTGTAGCCTTATGGTCCGATTGAAGGGGAGCGACTGGTTGCTTCAGTGCGTCCACTGTCCTCGTCGCGGCCTTTATAATAGGTCGCGGGTAAAGTCCTATCCAAATTAT
The DNA here is from genome assembly GCA_021787505.1 of Nitrospirota bacterium. Lineage (GTDB taxonomy): Bacteria > Nitrospirota > Thermodesulfovibrionia > Thermodesulfovibrionales > UBA6898 > Sulfobium. Next base: position 914 of record JAJYLU010000339.1, read on the forward strand.
CACCACCATCATGAGCAGCATGACCGACATCTCGCGCGCCCCGAGGTCCGGGATCTTCGGCCCTTCCCTCCTGAGACCGAAGAAGGCCCCCTGCACCATCCATAAAGAATAGAGGGTTGCAGCGACGAGACCTGCCGTGGCAACGGCAGCCAGTACGACATTCACGGCGTATGTCCCTGCCAGCACCAAGAATTCGCCGACAAAATTCCCTAACCCCGGCAATCCAAGAGACGCAAGAGCAAAGAAAAGTCCCGCCCCTCCCAGCCTCGGGGCGACCGTCCAGAGGCCTCCCATCTTTCCGAGGTCGCGGGTATGAATCCGCTCCTGAAGCGCACCCGCGATGATAAACAGCGCCCCTGTGCTGACGCCGTGACAGATAATCTGTATCACCGCTCCCTGAAGCGCCAGCTCGTTCCCGGCGAAAACCCCGAGAAGCACAAAGCCCATGTGGCTCACGCTGGTATATGCCACAAGACGCTTGAAATCTCTCTGCGCAAAGGCGAGTATCGCACCGTAGAGAATACCTATAACGCCCAGGACCATCGCTATATTGCTGAATCCGGCCGCGGCCTGCGGGAAAAGAGGCACCGCAAAACGGAGCAATCCATATGCCCCTGTCTTGAGAAGGAGGCCGGCAAGGATGACGCTTCCGGCAGTCGGCGCTTCAGTGTGGGCATCGGGCAGCCAGGTATGAAAAGGCACCGCAGGGAGTTTTACAAGAAAGGCGATAACGAAGCCGAGCATGAGGAACATCGCCTTTGTTGGACCCATGGTTGTCCCTAAGAGCTGCCCGTAGTCAAATGTGTATGTCCCGGTTGACTGGCCGTGGGCAAAATAGAGACCGAGTATCGCGGCGAGCATGAGCAATCCGCTCAACTGCGTAAATATGAAGAACTTCACAGCGGCATATATCCGCCTCTCATGCCCCCAGAGGGCAATGAGGAAATACATCGGGACGAGCATCAGTTCCCAGAAGAAATAAAAGAGGAAGAGGTCGAGGGACAAGAAAACGCCCATGATCCCGGCAAGGCTCCACATCAGATTGAAGTGGAAGAAACCAACCCTCTCCCTTATCTCGGTCCATGAGGCCGCAATGGACATGATGCCGAGGAAAGCGGTCAGCATCACCATGAGAAGGCTGAGGCCGTCCATGGCGAGATGAAAGCCGATACCGAGCCCGGGTATCCAGTCCATCTTCACTTCGGCAATCCACGACTCTTTTCCAATAAAATAGAGGTTGCCCTGATTGCTGATCCAGAGAGAAAACGCGAGCACCAGATCAATTCCGACGGCGATCAGGGAAAACCATCTGGGCCATTTGTCGCTCCAGCGGCTGAAGAGCCATGATAAGAGGCCGCCGATAAGAGGGATGAGAATAAGCGAGATCAGTATCATAATGTCACCGCCATCCCGATTATTATTATCGCCCCTATGGTGATCCCCGCGGTATACCATCTGATCCTGCCCGACTGTGTGAGACTCAAGGCCCTGTGAAAGAACCTGCTATACCAGGCGATGCCTCCGTATGCAAGGTCGATAAAATCGTCCCTGTTGATGCGGGCTGTCCAGAAAAAAGGTCTTACGAAAACCCTCTCGTAAAGCCAATCGAACCCCCACCCGGAAAACCAGAACCGATGGATCGCTGACGATATAGGAACAGCGGTCAGTTTCTCCGTGTATCGGCGTCGCTTGAAAAAAAGAACATATGCGGCATAGATTCCCAAAATTGAAATCAATGAGGCGCCGATCTGCATTATAGCTTCCACTGACATTCCCTCATGAACTGTCCTTACAGGCGGTAATACAGTATTCAGAAACGCTGAAAAAGCGGGGACATTCCCCAGTGTGCGCGGCAATTCTACAAAGCCCCCTATAACAGAAAGCACTGCAAGGACGACAAGAGGGATCTTCATCGGCATCCCGGGCCTTCTTCTTACCGTCCCTTTCTTTTCCCCGAAAAAGGTGAGAAACACCATTCGGAACGTATAGAGGGAAGTGAGCAGCGCTCCCGCGAAGCCCGCCGCCCAGAGAAGCGGACCTCCCTTCTCCGAAGACCACGAGGACCAGATTATAAGGTCCTTGCTGTAAAACCCTGCCGTAACGAGCGGAAGGGCGGAAAGAGAAGCAGCGCCTATAAGGAATGTCCGGAAGGTAACCGGGAGTTCCGTCCGCAATCCTCCCATCCTGAACATGTTGTGCTCA
>JAJYLU010000340.1 GCA_021787505.1 Nitrospirota bacterium
ACTTTTTCGCAGACGGCGAGCGCCCTGTCCGTCATCAGTCTTGCGCCGACTACTGCAGGGAGAAGGTTTGCCACGGGTGAAACAGAACCCGTAAAATAAAAATCCTCGACCTTTATCTCCTCCCAGCCTTTGAATCCCCGCGCAATCTTTCCCCAGGCGATTGTAGTCGGTGGGCCGACATGGGATTGCCCCATATCCAAATCAACGAGACCGACCCTGACTTTTCGGGAGAGGAAGTCGACAAGGCCCTCCACAAGCGTAGTCTTGCCTGTGTCCGAGGCCCCCATGACCATTATGAGTCTGTTCTTCGGATCCAAAATGGTTTCGATAATTGAAGGCTCTTTTATAAAGTCCTCGAGAGTCATTGTCGACAATTTCCATTCCCAGTTTATATTCTGGGATTTAGGATGTCAACGAACCGTTTTTTGCCGTTCGCCTTCCGGGGTAATGTTTCTCCGAAGGGAGTATCTTGTCCGGGCCTGTAAAAAGATATATAGTGGAGTTAGATATACCATCCGGGACCTAACATGTAGTGCCATGGACGAGAAAAAACAGGAAAAGCTTCCGATCGACGCAAAGCTTCTGTCCGATGCAGTCATAGAGCTTAATATATCGAAAAGGAGCGTCGGTTTATATCCGGCGGATCATCCCATTACGAGGGAATCTGTAGAGAAGGCATTCGACCATCTGAAGAGACTTTTCGACATCAGAGGCAGTATAACCATCGGCATTGCAAAAGACACCCTCCTGATAGACGAATACGCGCTCGACAGGAAGAACCCCGTATTTAAGGAATTTGCTCTCGGTATTCACGGGAAGGGAATAGCTGCCATCACCTTTTATTCAGGGCTTGCAATGGAAGAGCTCCTGGCGTTTCACGGCATAATGACAAGCAGGGAAAGCCCGGCAGGCAGGGCTCTTGTCGAACTCGGGGAAAGAAAGGGACTTGTACATATCAAACTGACCCCGATTGACCTTTCCGGACTGGGTTTTGCCGAAGGCAGGGTGAGAGAAGACGGAAGCGATGTGGACATGTGGGCAAACTATATAGCCGGATTGCTGGATGGGACGCTTGCCGAGGGCGATGCCGAGGGAGTGATCCTTAATACGCTGCCGACCGATATAGCCTCTTTCATGAACGAAAGAGATAGATCCGGACACGACCACGTGGAGACATATGACAGGGTGATCGCTGCATATCTTAAGAGGAGGGAACACCCCCGGATAAGGAGTGAGTTACTCAGCAACTTCATTTCGCTTGTGGACAATCTGCGGCCTGAGCTGAAACAGCAGTTCCTCAAGAGGGCCTTCATGCACCCTTCCATGGAGCCCGGCGAGGCTGAAGGCGTTATGGCCGACCTTTCGCGGGAGGACTTGGAAAAGATAATAAAGGTTTTCGGGGAGCAGCCGACGGTCGTCCCGGAGAGCCTGCGAAACCTTCTCGACAAGCTGAACATGTCCAAGAACGACAGGGACCTTTTCAATAGACTGCCGGGAGAAAAAGCTGTCCTGGATGATATATTGATAGACGAAAACATACTGAAACTCTTCGGAGAGGACCATTTCCAGGCATTTGTGCCCGGAGATTACCGGCACGAGCTTGAACTGATGCTGAAGGGCGGCAGGTTTCAACAGGTCAAGATGGGTGAAGAAGCGGCCAAGGAGTGCAGACCGGAAATCATAGAATGGAAATCCTATGAGCTGCTCATCGAGCTGAGCGAGGCGGACCTTGTCACAAGGGACGATTACCTTCGCATACTCGGCGAGATAACCCGGATTGTAAATGATCTCCTCGAAACAGGCAGGTTCGCCGAGTTGACGGAAATCTACAACGCCGTTTATTCGCACGCGCTTGCAGGCAGGTTCAGGGATGAAGCCGCGAGCATGCTCGAGTACTTCTTCCATTCTGAGACGTTCATAAAGAAAATGACGGCCCAGATCAAGATCTGGGGCAGACTTGACAGAGAGGGAGTGCAGAGGCTCGTCAACGTTCAGAAGAACTACCTTATTGCACCTTTGTTTGAGGCCCTTACCGAAGAGCGCGACGCCGCAGTCAGGAAGTTCCTGCTCCTTGTATTGATCGGCCTTGGCAGAGACGCAGTCGTCGAGGCGGTGAGAAGGTTAAACGACAGCCGCTGGTATGTGGTCAGGAACATGATATACATAATAAGAGAGGCCGAGGGAATAAAATACGTCCAGCATATCAGGCGTTTCGCCAGGGATGAGAACAAGAGGATACGCATGGAAGCCGTGAGGACCCTTATCCATTTGAAGGCGCCCGACGCCATGTCTTATTTGAAACTTTGCCTGAAGAGCGACGACGCGGATTTGAGGGACCCTGCCGTCAGACTCGCGGGCATCTGCAGATATCGGGAGGCCGTCCCATATCTTCTCGATTTGCTCAACAGAAGGGCTGTTCTTGGCGCAGAAGCCGATTTCAAGATATCGATAATAAAAGCCCTCGGAGAAATAGGGGACCCGGCCGCGATAGCCTCGCTCGTGCAGATCTGCAAGTCAACTTCGATCCTTCATAATCCTGCCCGTGAGCGACTTAAGGTCGAGATATTCAGAAGCCTGAGTCGTTACCCCAGGGATGAGCTTGCTCCCCTCCTCAAGGAGGGGACAGCCTCAAGGGATAAAGAGATCAGAACAATCAGCGAGGCCCTTTTGGGCGGCAGAGGCGACCGTGAGGCAGAGGATGGGAAAGACATCTGAGTTGGTAACATATATAATGAGCGCCGTCAGCAATTGCTCCCTTTATTCAGAAGAGCATCCTCTCGTAGGCGAGTTTGCCGAAAAGGCCCTGAAGCTGCTCCGGGACCTTTGTGCCGGCGACTCCATGAGTATTGTAGTGATGGGAGACAGCCTGGTCTTTAATGAGACGCCCTGTTGTGAGAGGACCGCGCATATCGTCAGCTTCATGAACAGGTTGAGGAAGAAAAAGGGGGCGCAGATCATCATCAGAAGGGACGTCGGCCCTGCGGAATTAAGGGGTTTCATAGCGGCCCTGGCGTCGGGGGAAACAATCGTCTCGGGCCCCAACATATCGGTCGGGATCGTCGAGGTCAGGCTCGGACCCGCGGGCGAGCCGTCAGAAATGATAGAGAAAGGCA
>JAJYLU010000341.1 GCA_021787505.1 Nitrospirota bacterium
ACCGCCTTTGCGTCCGTGGAATCTGCCGTGGATACCATGAAGAAAGGGGCCTCCGACTACATCGTGAAACCTTTCCTCAATGAGGAGATCAAGATAACTATCCGCAGGATACTGGAGCAGAGAAGGCTCCTTCAGGAGAATATCGCCCTGAGACAGCAGTTGAGCCAGCATATGGGGTGCATGGAATTCGTCGCCAACTCAGAAGCCATGCTCACTGTAATAACGACACTCGAAAAAGTCATACCCACCAAGAGCAACATCCTTTTGCTGGGTGAGAGCGGCACCGGCAAGGGGCTCATAGCGGAAATGGTACACTGTAACAGCCCGAGGAGAGACAAGCCGTTTATAGCCATAAACTGCTCCGCCATCCCCGAGGGTCTTCTCGAGTCCGAGCTTTTCGGATACAAGAAAGGCGCTTTTACCGGCGCCGTGGTCGACAAGACCGGGCTGATCGCCATGGCAAACCAGGGCACTCTCTTTCTGGATGAGATCGGCGATATGGCCCCGAATCTCCAGTCGAAGCTGCTGAAGGTACTTGAGTCTTCGGAGGTCACTCCCCTTGGCGATACAAGGTCCAGGAGCGTCGATGTCAGACTGGTAACGGCCACAAACCAGGACCTTGAGGAGAGGATAAAGAACAAGATGTTCAGGGAGGACCTCTACTACAGGCTGAATGTCATAGAAGTGAGGATACCGCCCTTGCGCGAGAGAAAAGAGGATGTGCCGATGCTCGTCAATTATTTTGTCAAGCGGTATTCCGAGGAGAACAACAAGGCTTTGAAAAGGGTCGACGGAAGCGCCATGGGGATCCTTATGAAATATTCATGGCCCGGAAACGTGAGAGAGCTGAGAAATGTGATTGAACGCGCAGTGGTCCTCTGTCCCGGGGACGCGATAACCGCCTCCGACCTGCCGGACAAACTCAGGAAGGAAGAGGCCTCCACAGAGGGGCAGCATGCGTCTCCTCTGAAGCTTTCCATTTCAGAGTACGAAAAGACCCTCGTAATGAACGTTTATCATGCCCAGCAAAAGAACAAGGAAGAAACGGCAAGGATACTGGGAGTGGACCTTGCCACCCTTTACAGGAAACTTAAGAAATACGGGATAGAGGATTGAAGAGGGGATTTTACATCGGCGCGATTTTCGGAGGTCTCCTGGGGATCGTCATCTCCCTGAGCATGGACCTTATCCTTGGCGACGCCCTCGGAGGGGGCTGGAGAGATGCGGTGGCTCATGACCTCGGCGCATTGACGGGCGTAGCGTTCGGAAAGAACTCCTTCCTTGTCATTGTCGGTGTTGTGCTGATAATCGGTTTCGTCGCCGCTTTCGGCGCTGCCGTCGGCGGCGTCTTCGGGGTCATGGTCTCCCGGCTGCTTTCCTTTCTGACAAAGGAGCCGTCCGACCGGAATAGCTGAAGATTTTGAGGGTCGCCTGTGGTCCCCTGCATGAGGAACGGCGACTATGGAATCACTCTATAGCCAAATCCTTTATCTTTTTCCACAGCGTAACCCTGCTGATCCCAAGGTGCTTCGCCGTTAATGTCTTGTTGCCTTTAAACAGAGAAAGAGCTGAGCGTATCTTTTCCCGGTCGTTGAGACTATTGTTGGTCTCCGCCTTCTTCGTCTGCAGTATATAGTCCGGCAGGTCGGAGGCTTCTATGGTATCGCCCCTGCAGGTAATCGCGCAGTGCTCGAGGGCATTAATGAGCTGCCGGACATTTCCGGGCCAACCGTAATTCTCCAGGAGCTCGAGCGCATGCGCGCTTATTCTCTTGATATCCTTATTGTTGACGACCGAGATCTTCTTAAGGTAATGAAAAGCGAGGACCGGAATGTCTTCGGCCCGGTCGCGCAGAGGCGGTATTTTGATAAAAATAGAATTTATCCTGTAGAAGAGGTCTTCCCTGAACTTCTCCTGCGAGACAAGCTTGTGCAAATCGTGATTAGTGGCCGATATTAATCTTACGTTCACCGGGATAGACCTGTTTTCTCCCACGCGCTCGACGACTTTTTCTTCCACGACCTTCAGGAGTTTCGCCTGCATGATCGAAGGCATGTCTCCTATCTCGTCGAGAAAGATCGTTCCGTTATGGGCGGCCTCAAACCTGCCGACGCGATCGCTGATGGCCCCCGTGAAAGAGCCCTTCTTGTGACCGAAGAGCTCGCTTTCGAGAAGATGCTCATTGAGCGAAGCGCAATTCACACCGATGAACGGGCCGTCTTTCCTGCGGCTGAGAGAATGGATCGCATGGGCCGCGAGGTTCTTGCCGGTTCCGCTCTCCCCGCAGATCAAAACAGGGGCCTCGCTTGCCGCAGCATTCCGGATCTGCTCGTAGAGATCCTGCATGGGCTGGCTTTTTCCCAGCAGACCCATGAACCAATAGTCTTTTCTTAATTCGCGCTTCAGCTCTTCGAGTTCGAGCTCCTTCATATATAATGAAGTGATGTCGGTCATAGTCTCCACCGCGCCGACAATTTCGCCCGCGCTGTCCCTCAGCACGACAGCGTTCTTCAGCAGATAAACGGCCCTGCCGTTATGCGCCCTCATCCTGCATCTCTTGTTGCATATGGAGCCTTTTGTGAAAAGATCGCAGCTCCTCTGCCTTCCTGCTTCGGTCAATATCACGCAGGTGTCGGAGTCGAGCAGGGTGCAGGGTTTTCCGATTATTTCGTTCTTTGAATAACCGGTTATCTCTTCGGCCGCTTTATTGAAAAAGAGGATATTGCCGTCGAAATCCACCACCATGAGGCCGTCCCTCATGGTGTCGACGATGTTCATCAGAAAATTCGAATCTTTTAATAGTGTCTCTAACATATTGCAGATATCAACATTGTTAATTAACAATTGTTAAACTGTTAAGTAAAGTTGCTTAACATTAATTAACCATATTAGCGAAGATTTGTCAATGAGAAAGTTAGTCAGAGGCTAACTATTTGAAATAGCTGAAGAACCAGATCACTCAAGAATAGGCATGTGATTTGCTAATATTAATAAATGAACGGCAAGCAATCTTAACATGATCAACTTGAGAGGTGGAGATATGAAGAAGGTGTTAATAGCGGTCGACGATACGAAGTCATCAAAGGCTGTGCTGACAACCTTCCGC
>JAJYLU010000342.1 GCA_021787505.1 Nitrospirota bacterium
TTGCCCGACCTCGACGACCTCCTTGGGGTGGTTGATCCTCCTGCCGGCCCCGAGATTAGAGATATGTATCAGCCCGTCGATGCCGGGTTCGAGCCTCACAAAAGCCCCGAAGGTGGAGAGACGGACAATGGAACCGTTCACCCTTGCGCCCACCTGATATTTTTCAGATGCCGAGGCCCAGGGATCGGGCTGCATCGCTTTCAGGCTGAGCGTGAGACGCTCCTTTTCCCAATCCAAAGAGATCACCCTCACCGTTACGTCCCGCCCGGCGGAGAGCGCCTCGCCTATGGCTACGCTCCTGTCCCACGATATCTCGCTTGCGGGTATCAGACCCTCGATCCCTCCGAGGTCCACAAAGGCGCCGAAATTCTGTATGGATTTCACTTCCGCAGAGACCTCCATGCCGACTGTCAGCCTCTCCCTGAGCTTCTGGATCTTCGCCTGTTTCTCCTGTTCAAGGAGCGCCCTTCTGGAAAGGACCACATTCTTCCCTTCTTCGCCATATTCCAGGACCTTGAAAGGGAAAGTCTGACCGACATAAGGGCCGCCTTCGCGTCCGGACTTCAGGTCGATCTGCGAGAAGGGACAGAAGCACCTCACCCCGCCGACCAATACCTCGAAGCCGCCCCTGACTTCCTGCTTCACCTCTCCGTTTACGGGTATTCCCGCCTCATAGGCATCCTTGATGGAGCTCAGGCTGACGGCCGAGTATCCGCCCACAAGGGTCGTCAGTTTCATCACGCCGTCCTCAACGGTCACGAAGAACGCCTCTATCTCATCTCCTTCACGGACATTGTTTGTCCCGTCCTCATCCATGAATTCGGCAAGGTCGACCGCACCCTCGCTTTTTCCGCCGAGGTCGATATACACAAGGTCTTCCGACACACTCACGACCTTAGCCTTCACCTTTTGTCCCGGAGAAAGTCTTGCGCCCATATTGCTTTTTTCAAGCATCGCAGCGAAGTCTTCTTTCTCCGCTGCATCCGCTCCGACCCTTCCGGCATCGGAGGATTCTTTTTCGATATTCTCGTCACTCATTTCTTACCTCTCAAAAAAATAAATTCTTCCGCAGAAACCACGCGACCCGTTGCGACCTGATCAGACGGTATAAAAGACGCGCCTTTTAAGTCTAAAGGATTGAGGAGGCGTGAGTCAATAAAAGCGCATTTCAAGAATACTAAAAGAGATGAGATAACAGGCGCCGGGACTTCTGATGAATGCCCGGCGCAAGGCTGTTGTCGCCTATGATTCGTCCGAGCGCCAGGTGATTATATTGCGCGCATTGTGGAATTCTATTACCGGCCTGTCGTCGGTATTGATCCTTCCCGGCGGCAAACTCCCGAAGCCCTCTTCGGCGAGGACGACATTATAGTTGTCCCTGAGGGCGGGATAGTATTCATTTATTTTACCCACGACCTCTTCCAGCGGCGGGAAGGGTGAGTTCGACCCGACCAGGATGATGAAATCTCCCTTGACATACCATGCGGTCGCGTGTGCAAAGTGCCTTGAAAATGTCCTCATTATCATTTCGAGGTCTTCGTGGGTCATCATGAAAAAATCTATCCAGACGGCCATGGTGCCGGTCCTTTGAAGCCTGTTGCAGGCAAGCTCAAAAAATTCATCGGTAAGCATGCTCGCAGAGGCCGCCTCCACGGCCCATGACGGACTGACGATAATGACATCGTACAAATCCGGATTCAAGAGAAGATAGTTCCTGCCGTCGGCCTGAACATGTCGTATCCGCGCATCAGAAAACAGCTCCGGCCTGAGGAACAGCCTGTTGGCCTCGATTATACCTTCGCTCAATTCTACGGAATCAATATGCTTAAGGGGGAACCGGGAAAGATAAGAAAGGGTGTGGCCGGAGCCAAGTCCGATACTGAGGGCTTTTACGGGATTGTCCGAATGCATGAAGTAGGGCAGGAATGCAAGCAGCGCAAAACCCTTTTCGTCACCCGCCTCCTGTTTTCCGTTGTTGACCAGCGCCAACCCTTCTTCGGAACCGTGGACTGCATAGCTGATGAGGGACACTTCCCCGTTGACCCCTTCCCTGTGGTAGAGAGTGTTTCTTGTTCCCGTCTCGTCCAGCATTTTCAGCAGCGCATGAGCGTCTTCATAGCTTCCGAAATGAAATGCATTATAATAGCTGAAGAAAGGGAAAGACGGCCTTTCAATGACCGCATAAGCCGCACTCGAAGCAAAGATCAGAACCACGGCCGCGATGAGTTTCCGCACGTCCTTTGCCAGCACAAGAATGATTACGGCAGTAAAGATGTTTATCGACGCAGCGCTGACAGCGGCGCCGGTCACACCCAGGGAAGGAATGAGCAGGAAACCGGCTACGGTAGAGCCTATTATCGCTCCAAAGGTATTGACGCTGTAGAGGCGTCCGGACTGCGTTCCGACGTCCCTTCCCTCTTTTGAAAACAGTTTGATGACGACCGGAAAGGTGAGCCCCATCAGTGTGGTGGGGATGCCCATTATCATGAAAGCTATGACAAACTGCACCAGCGAAAATGTATTGAAGGAGAGATGAAATGTGTAAAAACTCTTCATATAAAGCGGTGTCAGGGCCTTGATCACGGGGATGGTTATAAGACCTACAACTCCCGTGCCCAACTCGCACAGGGCGAAGGCCACGTTCAGCCGCGCAATCCTGCGCGTCAATTTTGCGCCGAACCAGCCGCCGACTGAGAGCCCTGCCATAAAGGCCGCCAGCATCGTCGAAAGGGCATAGGTGGAAGAGCCCATGATCGTAGACAAGCTCCTCGTCCATGCGACTTCGTAGATGAGCGCGGCAGCCCCCGAAAGGCCGAAGCCGATAAACAAGAACTGCTCGGCGATTCTTTCACGCAACTTCCTGTCATGTTCCATATTTGTCTCGCGTTGGAGCATCAAAAGATTATCATAAGCGCCGTCAATTGGGCAGAGACCTCTCCCTGTTCCCGATATACTAATATAATCAAAACATCCAAAAAATCATACTTGACATTTGGAACTGGGCCCGAAATGGGAGAAGGTTCGCCTCAGATCTTCCATATCGCCCATGGGCCTTGCGATCTCTTCGCCTCGACGGCGCTCGCTTTTCATTTCACGTGGGGTTT
>JAJYLU010000343.1 GCA_021787505.1 Nitrospirota bacterium
CTTTCGGGACTCTTAGCAAAGAGGCCTGCCTGCCGGTAGGCAGGGGCCGGGGGAGATTCTTATGAATACTCGAAGACCAATTTGTCGTCCTTCAGGCCGATATGCACGCTGCCGCCCTTTTTCAGCCTGCCGAAGAGCACCTCTTCCGAAAGCGCGTCCTTCACCTCCGTCTGGATCAGCCGCGACAGAGGCCGGGCCCCGTATAACGGGTCATATCCTTTTGACGCAAGCCATTCCGTCGCCTCATCCGTAAGCGTGACCCTGACATTCTTCTCCTTCAGCTGCTCCCTTAATTCATCGATGAACTTGGTCACCACCTGCTTCATGATGCCGGGCGTAAGACCGTTGAAGGTGATCGTCCCGTCAAGCCTGTTTCTGAATTCCGGGCTGAAGAGCTTCGTGATCGCGTCCTTGCCCTTGGACCTCGTGTCACCGCCCCTGTCTCCGAACCCTATGACCTCCTTCACCATCTCCTTTGCGCCGGCGTTCGAGGTCATGATCAGGACCACGTTCCTGAAGTCGGCCTTTTTTCCGTTATTGTCGGTAAGCGTGGCATAGTCCATCACCTGCAGCAGCACGCTGAAGATGTCCGGATGGGCCTTCTCGATCTCGTCCAGCAGAAGGACGCTGTACGGGTTTTTCCGTATCGAATCCGTCAGGAGCCCTCCCTGGTCGAAACCTACATAGCCGGGGGGAGCGCCGATAAGACGGGCCACCGTATGTTTCTCCATATATTCCGACATGTCGAACCGGATGAACTTCACCCCGAGGACAGCAGCCATCTGTTTCGACACCTCGGTCTTGCCGACGCCCGTCGGCCCGGTGAAGAGAAAAGAACCGATCGGCCTTTCCGGCGCACCTAGGCCTGCCCGGGTCCTTTTGATTGCCGCGCATAAAGTATGGATCGCCTCGTCCTGGCCGAAGACCGCCCTCTTCAACTCCTCCTCCAGGTCCCTCAGTTTTTCCATATCCGACATCGAGACCGTCCGCGAAGGTATCCTCGCCATCTTCGCGACGACCTTCTCTATCTCCCTCGTGCCGATCACCCTTTTCCGCTTCTCCGTGGCGGTAAGTTTCAGTGCTGCGCCCGCCTCATCTATCACGTCGATCGCCTTGTCAGGCAGGTATTTGTCGTTGACGTATTTCGCCGACAGCTCGGACGCGGCCTTCAGGGAACCATCGGTAAATTTCACTCCGTGAAACGACTCGTAATAGGACCTCAGCCCTTTCAGTATCTCGACCGTCTCGTCGACCGAGGGCTCCTGTATCTCTATCTTCTGGAAGCGTCTCGAAAGCGCCCGGTCCTTTTCGAAATAATTCTTGTACTCCTCGTAGGTACTGGCCCCGATGCACCGCAGCCTTCCCGAGTTCAGGACCGGCTTCAGGATATTCGAGGCGTCCATCGAGCCGCCGCTCGTGGCTCCGGCGCCGACGATAGTGTGGATCTCGTCAATGAAGAGGACCGCGCCGGTCATCTTCTCGAGGCGGCCTATCGCTGACTTAAGTCGCGCCTCGAAGTCCCCCCGGTATTTCGTGCCCGCCAGAAGCGCGCCCATGTCGAGTGAAAAAATCTGGACCTTTTTGAGCGCATCCGGCACCACTCCCTCATGGATCTTCAGCGCCAGCCCCTCGACGATCGCCGTCTTGCCGACACCCGGCTCGCCGACGAAAATAACGTTGTTCTTCTTCCTCCGGCTGAGGACCTCGATCGTTCTTTCGAGCTCCGTCCTTCTGCCGACAAGGGGATCGATCTCGCCCCTCGCCGCCTTTGCCGTAAGATTCACCGCAAAGTTTTCGAAGGGATCTTTTTTGGGGGTGCGTTCTCCCTCGGCTTCCTCCGTCCCCTCCTCCGCGTCGTCGTCGTTAACCTTCGGTTCGCCGTGTGAGATATACTCCAGCACGTCGAGCCTTTTGATGCCCTGCGACTCAAGGAGATAGACCGCCTGGGAGTCCTGTTCGAGAAAGAGCGCGGCAAGGATATCGCCGGCATCTGTCTCCTCTTTGGAGGCCGACTCGCTGTGGAGCAGCGCCCGCTGAAAGACCTTCTGGAAGCCGACCGTCGGCTGGGGATATATCCCGGTCTTCTCCTCTATCTTCGGGACGTCTTCCTCGAAATATTTTTCGAGCGCCAGCCGGAGTTCACTGAGGTTCCCTCCGCAGGCCGAGATGATCTCGGCCCCCCGCTCGTCATGGAGCACTGCGTACAGGATATGCTCCACTGTCAGATATTCATGGTTGCGGGACTTCGCGTCCCGTATCGTCGCCTCTACCGTCAGTTCGAATTCCTTGTTTATCATTCCTTCTCCATTTCGCATCTCAGCGGATATTCGTTTTCCCGTGCAAGGTCCTGCACCGCGGCGACCTTCGTCTCCGCGACGTCCCTCGTGTAGACGCCGGCCAGGCCCCTGCCCCGCCGGTGGACATGCAGCATGATCCGCGTGGCATCGACCGGGTTCTTGTGAAAGATCTTTTCAAGAATATGTACGACAAATTCCATCGTAGTATAATCATCGTTCAGCAGGAAGACGTTGAAAAGAGGCGGCCTGGCGGTCTTCTGCCGTTCCTTTACCTCTGTCTCTTCCCCTGTCCTGAACCCGCCCTTTGCCATTATTACGTTCTTCCTGTCTCCGATCTCATCAACTACTTTATATTTTACCATTTCTGGAGACCAGTATTTATAGCATAATATCGGTATGGACAACAGACGCGAAGATACCCTGCCCAGTCTCACCATAGGAAACCTGTGGGAGAACATCTGGCGCATCTCATGGCCGATGTTCCTCATCATGGTATTTTCCTTCTTCGTGGGCCTCGCCGACGTCTATGTTGCCGGCTTTATCGGGCCGGAGGTGCAGGCGGCCGTCGGTTTTATCAGCCAGTTCTACTTTCTTGTCACTATTGTCGCAAACGCCATCAGCATCGGGACCCTGGTGCTTATTTCGCGGGCCGTCGGCTCCGGGGACAACGACAAAGCGATCGACGTTGCGAGGCAGTCTATGATCTTCAGTGTTCTCGTTGCGGTCGCTATCACCGCAGTCTGCCTCCTCTTTTACCGCGAGATAATCTCTTTTGCCGGGTTCCCTGGCGGTACCCGG
>JAJYLU010000344.1 GCA_021787505.1 Nitrospirota bacterium
ATGATGCATAATCTGGATGTCGGGAAACTCCTTAAGGAGTTGAACGAGTTGGAGGATTAATGGAGATAAAGTGTTTTGTCTGCGGCAGGACCGATAAGGGCGTTGTGTACTTGAACTGTGTCCACGAGGACCAGAATAAGCTTGTCTGCGTACGCTGTCTTCCGGTATTGATCCACGGCGGGCACTAAGGCTTCCCGCTGAAAATCCGGTCACATGCTGTCCGTTCTTGCCCTTGGCCGCCCGACCGGCAGCCTGATCCCGAAGGTCGTACCCTTTTCACCGCTCTCGACCGAGATCGATCCCCTGTGGGAGACCACAATCTTGTGTACAATAGCGAGGCCTAAGCCCGTCCCCTTGTCTTTTGTGGTGTAGAAGGGCAGGAAGATCTTGTCCTTTATTTTCTCGGGGATCCCGTGGCCCGAATCGGATATAGTAATCTCCACGCTTTCCGCTTTCAGGGAAAAACCGAATTTCAGGTCGCCCCCCTGAGGCATGGCTTCGACGGCGTTCTGTACAAGATTCGTAAACGCCTGTCTCAGCAGTATTTCATCGCCGTAAAGAGAGGGGATCCTGTCAGCAGTCAGATGGACCTTTATGTCTCCCCTTTCTCCCAGGACGCCGACCAGGCAATTCTTTATGAGGGCGTCAAGGTCGACGCGGGAGAAGTTTATTTCAGTGGGTCTCGCAAAAGAAAGAAAATCCGTGATTATCCTGTCCATCACGGCAACCTCCTGCGAGACCGAATCGACTATGTGGCCCAGGGAGGGATCGACTTTCTTCGAGAGGAGCTTTGTATAGCCCGCAATTACGCCCATGGGATTTCTCAGTTCATGGGCCATTCCGGCCGCCATCTCTCCAAGGCTCGACAACCTGTCGCGCAGTTCCGCCTGGGACTGAAGGGCCTTGAGCTCCGTAAGGTCGGTAAAGACCATAAGCTGTCCTATCGCCTCTTTCTTCGCGTTCATGAGCGGCGTCACAGCAAGGCCAAGATGCATGCTCTTCCCCGAGCTTGCGACGTACTGAAGCTCACTGCGCTCGACGGAGGTCCCGCCGTCGAGGATGCCCTTAAGAGGGTCCCTGAATATCTCGTGATAAGGCTTCCCTATTACTTCCTCGGCCTTCAGGTTCAGTATCCTGCCGGCGGCAGCGTTAAGCTTCGTTACAATAAGGTCGCTGTCGAGGCTGATGACGCCGCTCGGCACGCTCTGCAGAATATATTCATTGTAACCCTCGACCACCTCCGCGCGTTCTTCCGCTCTTTTGCGGAGGCTCTCGAGTTCCTTCTCCTTTTCTTTGAGCTTTGCCACAAGCTCATGAAACGTCCCTACGATAAAGCCGACCTGCGAGTCGTCTTCCTTCCCGAGCTTTTCTATTTCCTTCCGTCTCCTCAGGGTCACCCTTATGAGCACGAATAGAAAGAAGATCATGAAGAGCAGCAGTATGGTTATAAGGAAAAGTCCCTCGTTCATCTGTTAAGGTAAAACGCCGCTATCTCCTGCCCGTAAAAGAGGCTTATGATTGCGCCTATGGCAAGAAAGGGGCCGAACGGTATCTTGGTCTTCCTTCCCTTACCTTTGAAGACCATGAGAGAAATACCTACTACTGACCCCAAAAGGCTTCCTGCAAATGTGGTCAGCAACACGGATTTCCAGCCTGAAAAAGCTCCGATCATGGCCATCATCTTTATGTCCCCCCCGCCCATTCCTCCCTTGCTGAGAACCGCAATTACGAAAAATAATATACCGCCCGACGCAAGACCTATAGCCGCGTCCTTGAACCCGAGGACAAAGCCCCTGTCGAAAGGGTCGGGAAGAATCAGCGACCCGGCAATCAGGCCGATAGCGATACCGGGGAGCGTTATGACGTCAGGGATTATCTGGAAGTCCAGGTCTATAAAGGTAACGACGACCAGGGCTGAACAGTATGCAAGGATGACGGGCGTGTGAAAGCCCAGACCGAAGCGTCCGACCGCAAGGACATACATAATTCCGTTAAGCGCCTCCACAAAAGGGTATCGGGCGGATATCTTAGACTTGCAGTATCTGCACCTGCCGCCGAGCAACAGAAAACTCATTATAGGAACATTGTCGTAGGGCCTGATCGGCGTGCCGCACGAGGGGCACCGGGACGACGGCGAAACGATGGACAGGCCCCTCGGCATTCTGTAAATGCAGACATTCAGAAAGGAGCCTACAATCGATCCGAGAAGGAATGCGAGGGCCAGGATGATCATGCCTCTATTCTTTCGATCTCCGACGCCTTCTTCCTCATGTCCTCTATCTCGTCATCGAGTCGCTCTACGGCCCTAAGAGCCTCGATTATCGCAGGGTCCCTTAGTATATGCTTCTCGGAAGCGTCTCTGAGTTCAAAGACCCTTTCCCCGACGGCCTTCATTAAGGCAGCCCTCTTTTTTTCCATCTCCGACGTTTGATAGAGGAGCTTGAAAAGAGAGAGCTCTATTTTGACCCTCTCATTCATCAATGAGGAAAACCACTTGACCTTGTCAACGCCGGAATCGAAGTTCTCTTTAATCCTTTTCCACATCCCATCCTCCTTTGCCAATGTGTCATTGCGAGGGGTGAAGTCGAGAAGCAATCTCAAACGAGGCCCCTCGCTGCGCCCGGAATGAAGTTAAAAGAAACTTCAGCCCGTCTTGAAGATATCCCGCTTCCCTTCCCAGAAGCGCTCAACGGACTTCTTCAGATGAGGCCACTGCATCAGGTCCGGGTCGCTCCCGACCATTCTAAACGCCTCTTTTCGTGCGATCTCAAGGAGACTATGATCACGAACAATGTTTGCGACCCTCATATCCGGCATCCCTGATTGTTTTGTCCCGAAGAATTCGCCGGGCCCCCTGATGTCGAGGTCTTCTTCGGCGATCCTGAATCCGTCCGTGGTCTTGACCATTATCTCAAGCCTCCTCTTTGCCTCTTCTCCGTATGGCCTGTAGGCGATCAAAAAACAGTGCGACTGATCGCCTCCCCTGCCGACCCTTCCTCTCAATTGATGGAGCTGGGAAAGGCCGAACCTCTCCGCGTGAACGACCAGCATCATGGTGGCATTGGGCACATCAACT
>JAJYLU010000345.1 GCA_021787505.1 Nitrospirota bacterium
CGAGAACCTTTCCGGGGAAACCCTGAAGAGAGAGTTGTCGAGATATAAGTGTCTGATTACCTTTTATGGAGCGGCATTCGATGTCCCCTTCCTCTTAAGATCTTTCGGCGAGGTGAAGATCGATATCCCGCACTTCGACCTCTGCTTCGCGGCCAAGAGGCTCGGTATTAAAGGCGGTCTGAAAAAACTCGAACATGAACTCGGCATCATAAGAGATGAATCCGTGCAGGGTCTGGATGGGTATGACGCCGTGAAGTTGTGGGAATATGCCGGCAGGGGTTCGCGGGAGGCCCTGGACACGCTTGTGCGGTATAACAGAGAAGACACGGTCAACCTTATGCATATCGCCTCTATTTTTTATGATAGATTGAGGCGGTCGACGGGGATAGAGGAATATCTGTCCTGTGGAGTTGCTTGAGACTTTTTTCACATATCTTACGGTAGAAAAGGGGCTGTCGAATAACACCGTAAGTTCTTACCGCACCGACCTGAGAAAATTTTCCGCCTTTCTCGCTGAGAAGGGCGTCAGTCCTGAATCTGCCGGCACTCCGAATATCATCGATTTCATCGAGTCGCTCCGCGGCAGCGGCTATTCTGCAGCAAGCGTCTGCAGATATATCTCTTCGATAAAGGCTTTCTACAAATTTATGCGCATCGAAAATATCGTCGACCACGATCCTTCGGAGAATCTGCAGACGCCGAAGAAATGGGAGAGGCTCCCCAAGGCCCTCAGCACGTCGGACGTATCGGTCCTTCTTGACGCGCAGACCGGGGGTAAGACCGGGCTGAGGGATTCCGCGATGCTGGAACTTCTCTACTCATCCGGACTCCGGGTCAGTGAACTGGTGTCGATAAAAATAGGGGACATCCATTTTGATGCGGGCTTCATCAGGGTCCTCGGCAAAGGCTCCAAGGAAAGGGTGGTGCCGGTAAATGCGAGGGCCATCCGCAAGGTAAGGCTATATATCGATGAAGAAAGGCCGGCGATACTCCGGAAGAGACAGTCGCCGTATCTCTTCGTGACGCGGATGGGCGGACGCATGACGAGACAGAGGTTCTGGCAGACGATCAAGGCGCTGGGAAGGAGTCTGGGTATCGCGCTTTCTCCCCATACCATACGCCATTGTTTCGCGACCCACCTCCTTGAGGGAGGCGCGGATTTGAGGTCTGTCCAGAAGATGCTCGGGCACTCCGATATCTCGACTACTCAGGTCTACACGAAAGTAACGACCGACAGGATCAAGAAAGTATTCAAAAAACACCATCCCAGGGCCTGACCTCACTTCATTTTTTCTCATAAACCGCTTAATAAATAACTTCAATGCATCGATGCGGTTTGATTTGCCCGCGGTTATTGCTACACTGTGAATTATAAGGAAGAGTAAGGCCATGGGAAACAGCCGAACCTAAAACTGCAATTATGATATGGGTCATATGCTTTAGCCACGGCAATGGACATCTTATTTTATAACGGATACTGCGGCGGGACAGTCTGTGGTGCCGAGGGGGTGAAACAAAGGAAACCGAAAAGGGGTCTCGCCGGAAATCACAAAAAGGAGGTCGATATGAAGGAAAAAGGGCTATTGAGGCTTATGGCGTGCGCAGTCACTTTAGGAATGACAGTCTTGGGGGGCGTTGCGGCCGGAGCAGCGCCGGAAAAAGTCGCGATCTCAAAGGAGGGGCAGGTCTGCATCGACTGCCACAAGACGCAGTCGCCGGCCTTTGTAAAAGAATGGGAACAGAGCACTCACGCGAAGAAGAGTGTAGACTGCTACACGTGCCATAAGGCCGATAAATCCGATCCCGATGCGATGGAGCACAATGGGTTTACCATCGCGATTCTGGTTACCCCAAAGGACTGCTCGCAGTGCCATCCGAAAGAAGTCGAGGAGATGACGACGAGCCATCATGCTAAGGCAGGGGATATCCTCAATTCTCTCGACAATTACCTAGGCGAGGTGATCGGCGGGCCCGAGGCTGTTGCCGTGGGATGCCTTCAGTGCCATGGAGGTAAGGTAAAAGTTCTGGCAAACGGCAAACTCGACATAAATTCCTGGCCGAATACAGGCATCGGCAGGATAAACCCTGACGGTTCGAAGGGGTCCTGCACAGCCTGCCATGCCCGGCACGATTTTTCGAAGGCACAGGCAAGGGAGCCCGAGGCATGCGGAAAATGCCACCTCGGTCCCGATCATCCGCAGAAAGAGGTCTATGAAGAATCGAAACACGGCATTCTCTATGTGGCCAACAAGGACAGGCTGAACCTGAACAGCGACAAGTGGGTCGTTGGAAAGGACTATTCCGCTGCGCCTACCTGCGCTACCTGTCATATGGGCGCAACGCCTGACCAGCCTGCTACCCACGACGTGGGCATGAGAATCAGCTGGACGCTCAGGCCACCGGTATCGAAGAAACTCGACAACTGGGAGAAAAGGCGCGAGGCAATGAAGGACGTCTGCAAAAATTGTCACTCCTCGCCCTTTATCGGCGGCTTCTACAAGCAGTTCGATAACCTCGTTGATCTCTACGACTCCAAATTCGCAAAGCCGGCCGGAGAAATCAGGAAGGAGCTCATCGACAAGGGCTTGCTCACGAAAGCGGACTTCGATGACAAACTCGACTGGATATACTGGGAGCTCTGGCATCATGAGGGGAGAAGGGCACGTCACGGCGCTGCAATGTCCGGCCCGGACTACGCATGGTGGCACGGGATTTACGACGTTGCGAAAAACTTCTATGGCGAGTTCTTGCCGGAGGTGAAGCGCGTTGCGGGTCCGGACCTCTACAAGGAGATCGAAAAGAAGTATCTCGAGTCCGATGTCAGACACGAATGGTACATCAAGGGCATGAGCAAGGAACAACTCGAGAAGATCGAGAAGTTCTATGAAAAACGTTACGGTCAAAAGCAGGAATAGCATAACCTTCGTTATATCAAAAGACGGCGAAGGGGCTGGCTCCTTCGCCTTTTTTTAACGAAGAGCCCAGAACTGGAGATGAGCCTATTTGTTCCCCGCTCCGAAATCCGGCTTTTTTTGAGTTTTTTTATCACTTATGACTTTATAA
>JAJYLU010000346.1 GCA_021787505.1 Nitrospirota bacterium
ATGGATTATCTACCATCAAAAAAAAGACGGCTTGAAAGACTGGGACCGCATGATCTGCATAGACCCTCTCTGGTTCGATGACCAGGGGGTCCTGCATGGAAGGGCCACCCGCGGGACACCGGAGCCCGCGCCTGTAGCGAATTAACCCCCGAGTCCCTTTTAAGCCTGCAATGTCTTCATTGACATTTCTTATCGAAGTAGGATAGTTTAGCAACAAGTATAATAGTAAACCTTGCAACAGATGGAGGCAATATGAAGAGGACAATTTTTTATTTGGTCATGGCCCTTGTACTGGTTTTCGCGTCAACTGTACACGCCGAGGATTTCGGCATGTATGTGAAGGTCCTGGACAAGGCCCAGGGAACATTCGATGACGTGGTAAAGAATACCGAACAGGCGCTTGCAAAGAACGGTTGGCACGTACTTGCCTCCTATAATGCCGCGGTCCCCGGGGGGTGCAACCACAGGGCACACACTTTAGTAATAAATTCTCCGTCATACGCCGAAAAGATACTGTCTCACGGCGTCAGATCAGCATTCGCCCTCCCGCTGAGGGTCGGCATATACACCGATGAAAACGGCATAGCGATTTCGTACCTGAACCCGGCATCACTCAACAGGACGGTGCTCGGAGACAATGTCGAAAAAACCCTCTCGATCAACACAGCGAAGGAATTGTCCTCAATCCTCGCCTCGGCAGCCAGGGGAAGGGTGATAAACCAGCAGATGGGTGAGATCAGAGGCGAAGGCTACGTCGGCGGAATGGGCGGCGGGGCGTTCCTGGAAAAAATAGGAGACATTTACAAGATGGAAGACGCGGGCAACGCGCTTAAGGAAACTGCGGCAAAGGTGAAAGAAGGAATCACCTCGAACACGAAGGGATGGAGGCTCGTCTATGCGCTCGACCTGGGCAGCAACATCGTCGTATACGGCGTCGACAAGGCCCAGACAGAGGCCCGCGCATTCGAGATCGCGGGCGAAAAGAGGGAATCTAAAATAAATGCGTGCCCCGGAGTCGACCATGCTGCTGCTTTCCCGATCGAGGTGATTGTTTACAGGGAACGGGGTATGGTGAAAGTCGTGCTTCTCGACGAGATGTACAGGATGAAGGTTTATTTCGAAGACGCGGGGAAGTGGGCCTTCATGAAAAACATGGGCATGCCCGGATCCATAGAGAAAGAGATCACCGGGATGGCGACCGCAAGGCTGAAATAGCGAGTCCGCAACCCGTTCTGTCTTATCTTTCCCGGCCGGATCCGGAGGGGTAGTACTGCGCTCTTTCCCGGCATCACCTGCCTGAACTCAAGGTCCTTCCGGGGCCTCACCACCCGGGTGGACAACCATTTCTTTCTGTGATAAGCATATATCAGGAGGCGATACCTGTACTCCATGCAAAAACGCGAACTCGGAAATTCCGGATTGAAAGTCGGCCCCCTCGCACTCGGGGGCAACGTCTTCGGCTGGACCGTCGACGAACAGATGTCGTTTACGCTTCTCGATGCCTTCATAGCAGCTGGGTTTAATCTGCTCGACACTGCCGACACATACTCCCGATGGGTCCCCGGCAACAAGGGTGGCGAATCCGAGACGATCATCGGCAACTGGCTTAAGAAGAGCGGAAAACGGAAAAAGGTGGTCATCGCGACAAAGGTCGGCATGGAGATGGGCCCGCACAAAAAGGGGCTTTCAAAATCATATATACTCCGGGCGGCCGAGGATTCCTTACGACGGCTTCAGACCGACTATATCGACCTTTATGAGGCGCATACCGACGATCCCGGGACGCCGCTGGAAGAGACCCTTGGGGCCTTTGCTCAACTCATTGCTCAGGGGAAGGTCAGGGCAATCGGCGCCTCGAATTACAGCGCCGGCAGGCTTTCACAGGCGGTCGAGACCAGCAGACGCCTGGCATATCCCCCATACCAAAGTCTTCAGACCTTATATAATCTTTACGACAGAACGGATTTCGAGAAAAACCTCGAGCCGCTCTGCCGCGAAAAGGGGTTGGGAGTGCTTACCTACTTTTCGCTTGCGAGCGGGTTTCTGACCGGCAAGTACCGCACGCCTGAAGACGTCTCCAGGGGCGCCAGAGGCGCGATGGTGGAAAAGTATCTCGATAGCCGGGGGTTGAGGATCCTGGAAGCGCTGGATATAGTGGCAAAGGAACACGGCACAAAGCCGGCCACAGTCTCCCTCGCCTGGCTCATCTCGCGGCCCTCCGTGACCGCCCCGATTTCGAGCGCCACAAACCTCGAACAGCTGCACGATCTGATCGGGGCGACAAGACTTCAGCTGGACCGGTCGTCGATCACGTTTCTCGATAAGGCCAGTGCATAAGGGACTGACGCCCTGCCGGCCGGATGCCGGGCCTCACGTACCGGCCCCTACCTCTTCCTCTTTCTTTGCCTCGGACTTGTAACCGCACTCCTTATTGAGACAGATCAGGGTGGATTCTCCTGCCTTGTTCCTTTTTTCTCCAAGGAAGGCAGCGCCGCACTGCGGGCATTTTTCGGGGACCGGCCTGTACCACGTTGCAAACTTGCATTTCGGATAATTGCTGCAACTCCAGAAGGGCTTTCCCTTTCTCGACCTCCTCTCGACGATGTCCCCGCCATCTTCGGGACACTTGACGCCGGTCGCAACCGGTTTGGTCGTCTTGCACTCGGGATACTTCGAACAGGCGAAGAACTTCCCGAACCTCCCGGATTTGAGGACCATCGGCGAACCGCACTTCGGGCATTTTTCGTCGGTCTCGATACTCGCGGCCGCCTGCTTCTCCCCTTCGAGGGGCTTTGCGTTTTTGCATTCCGGAAAACCGGAGCACGCGAGGAAACGGCCGTGTCTACCCCACCGGACCACCATCGGAAGACCGCATTTTTCACAGACCTCTTCGGTCGGAATATCCTGGGGCTTCACCTTTCCGGGTATCGCGAGAGCCTCCGCAAGTTTCTTATGGAACGGGCCATAGAAGTCCTTCACCACCTTGACCCACTTCATCTTTCCATCTTCAATCCGGTCGAGCCTCTCTTCCATCGAAGCTGTGAACCCTATCTCCATCAGT
>JAJYLU010000347.1 GCA_021787505.1 Nitrospirota bacterium
TCCGTCACAGGCTTGCGGAGATCCTCGTTGCCACGGTTTCTCTGCGGCTTGTGCGCGGTAAAAGCGGCGAAGTCGTCGTGCCGGCCCTGGAGTTAATGTATGCGACCTCCACCATAAAGGCGTGTATCCGGGACGGCCATCTCGATGAGATCGAGTCGCATATAGAAAAAGGGGGCGACGAATACAAGATGCAGACGCTCGACCAGCACCTGATCCAGCTTTGCAGGCAGGACGCCATTACCCTCGATGAGGCGAAGAGGACTTCACGCTCGTCCGATCTGGAACGGAAGCTGATCTATTATTAACCGGCGATTGAGAACGCTTCAGGCAACGTCCGCCTCTTCGTACAGCGGCGACAGGCTCGTATAGAAGGGGATTTTCTCGCGGTTCGAGTATTCGTAAACACCTGCGGCGACCATCCCTGCCGCGACCCCCGCGACAGCGCCCAGAAATCCGCCCTTCGCAGGCTTCTTCCGGTCGGCAAGAATCCCGATCGCCCCTCCCGCCACCGCAGCCACACCAAGCCATATCACATAGTCAGTCTTATTCATATGATCTTTCAATCCTGTAAAATCGATTTGTTATAGTACCATGAGAGACGGGAAGCGGACAAAGGGCAAAGGCCGGGGATTTTCAGACTTTCCCATATCCCTTCGCCAGATCCCCAAGCACCGTTTCTTCCACCATCCTGCAGATCTCTGCCGCTGACTTTCCCTCGGACTCCCTCCGCGCTACCGGGCTGTGAATACTGACTTTTACGCGGATACTCTGCCGCCGGCTGACCTTTGCCGCATTTTCCCTCAGGGACTGCGGTGCATGCCATGCGATCTCCGAGTCCTCTTCGTAGTTAAGCGTCACCGGCAAAAGGGTAATCTCCGGGTTGAGGTCCATTACCTTGAAGATGCCCCTGCTGAAGGGCAGCCGCTCGGAAATACGCCCGGTCGTTCCCTGCGGGAAAACGGCAATTATCCGGTCCCGGCAACAGTTCGCAACCGTCTTAAGTACCCTGATTCTCTCTTTTCGGCCGGCCCGCTCAAAGAATATGACCCCCATGAGCCACGCGATTTGGCCGATGATCGGATAATATTTCACCTCCGCCTTGCTCACGAATGCGGTACCGAACAGGTTGGAGAGGACGAAGATATCCAGGAAACTGGTGTGATTCGAAATGATGAGAAGCCCTTTCCTCTTTTTCTTAAAGGCCCGGAAGCGCTTCACCCGCTCGATCCTCACCCGGTAAATGAGAAGGCAGATTTTTGAATAGAACTGAACGAGCCTCGGCCCGATACGCAGCCGCCAGGGATACAGAACCAGGAGGATGAGGAAATAGAAAGGCGCAAGGGTAACGGTAACAATCAGGAATTGTGCTGTCTTAAAGAAGAACATATCCCATACGATAGCATGGAAGCGGTAAAGCGCGGAAGTGCCGCCGCAAAAGCCGCCGGCTTCCTTATTTTTTGTCGGTGCCGTATGACCTTTGTCATAGCCTCCACACCGGACCTGTGGGATAATTAATCAGGTATAATAAAGGAGGTTCGTATGGAAATTCTCGTTCTGAATAAGCTGATGAAATTCTCCCCCGACAGGATCGGCAGGGAGATGCTTTCGGATAAACCCGAGATGAGGATCGCCCTCATGTGTCTTGAGCCGGGGCAGGAACTCACACCTCACAAGGCCCCTCTTCGTCTTATGATGTACGTGGTAGAAGGAAAAGGGAGTTTCACGGTGGGAGACGAAACAATCGAGGCCGCCGAAAAGACCTGTATCCTATGTGATCCGATGACCTCTCACGGCTTCAAGGCCGACAAGGGAAGCCGTCTGGTGGTAATGGCGGTAGTGACACCGTCAGAGTAGGCGGCAGGAACTCCTGTCGATCAATTTTCAGCATGGTGCAACAAGAGGACCGTTCTGCTCGAATGTTTC
Source organism: Nitrospirota bacterium (assembly GCA_021787505.1). Classification (GTDB taxonomy): domain Bacteria; phylum Nitrospirota; class Thermodesulfovibrionia; order Thermodesulfovibrionales; family UBA6898; genus Sulfobium. The sequence goes on from JAJYLU010000347.1 coordinate 1,924, forward strand.
TATGCAGTAAAAAAATATTATTCCATAAGGAGGTAACGAATGTTTCTGGTCAACGTGAACTTTGACTGCTGCACGGGATGCGGTGAATGCGTGAACATCTGCCCGGTCGGCGTCTACCAGATGGGAGAAAACGGCAAGACCGACCCCTATCAGGCAGGCGAATGCGTCGGCTGCATGAGCTGCGTAGAAGTCTGTCCCGACAAGTGCATAGAAGTCAGAGAGATGTAACCTTTCCGATGCAGGGCGGGTAGTAATCCCCGCCCTGACCGCCTTCCCCTCTTCCGCTGTCTGCTAAATCTTGAGACAGAAGTAAATGTGATGAAAAAGGTCCATAATCTGAGGCACCGCGCTGCCGCCCCATCTGGCAAAATACTTTATCGAAAAGTCACTCAAGCTTAAGACTGCGTTTACGTGCATCACAATAGATATTTGCCGAATTTATGGACTTTTTCAGCATGTTCACTTCTCCACAGTATAAAGATAAAATCCTTTTTTCGTATATAATATAGACTTGAATCTCTTCTGAAAGGATCACAAGACGATGAAAGAGCGCCTCATCAAGCTTTTGATCGATAAGGCCTTCAGATACAGCGAGGAGCCTGTCTTCAAGCTCGTCTCCGGACGCATGAGTAATTACTACTTCAACTGCAAGGCGGTCACCCTCCACCCCGAGGGCATGCACCTCATCGGCAATCTCATCTACGACATGATCAGAGATTCCGGCGCCAGGGGCATAGGCGGGCTTACCCTCGGGGCGGACCCGATCGCGGACGCGGTGGCTTACACATCATATCTGAAAGGCAATCCGGTAGAGGCCTTCGTGGTCAGGAAGTCAGCCAAGTCGCACGGCACCATGCAGTGGATAGAGGGAAACGTTCAAAAAGGCGACAGGGTAGTAATAGTGGACGATGTCATCACCACCGGCAAATCGACCATCGAGGCGATCAATAGGGCGAAGGAGGCCGGTCTGGATATCGCAAAGGTTATCGCCCTTGTCGACCGCCAGGAAGGCGGAAGGGAAAACATCGAAACACTCGGGTTCAACGTGGAACCGGTAGTCACGCGGGAAGAGGTGATGAAAGTCTACAGGGCTACGGACGGCCGAGATATTTTTCGC
>JAJYLU010000348.1 GCA_021787505.1 Nitrospirota bacterium
AATAAGGCAGTATATCTTCCCAGGGAGACAATATGAAAAATATCGCAAACTTCCTTTTCGAAGCAGGCATGCTCAAGCGGACGCCGAGGACCGGGTTTCAGTTCCTCGGGTCAGGGGCAGAATCGGTCGCCGAACATATCTTCAGGACGGTCTATATAGGATACGCGCTCGGCCACATGGCCGAAAATGTCGACATGGACAAGGTCACAAAGATGTGCCTTTTCCACGACCTGCCGGAGGCCAGGACCGGTGACCTCAATTATGTGAACAAGAAATACGTAAAGGCCGACACAAAGAAGGCGGTCGACGACCTCGCTGAGACAGTCCCCTTCGGCCCTGAGATAAGGAAGCTTATCATTGAATTCGAAAAGGGGGAAAGTATAGAAGCCAGACTCGCAAATGACGCGGACCAGCTTGAACTGATTCTCGCACTCAAGGAATATAAGGACCTCGGGAATACCTATGCGGACGAGTGGCTCGAATATGCAGTAAAAAGACTCAAGACGGACGTCGCCCGCGACCTTGCAAAAACGATCCTCGAAACGGACTCATCCCTCTGGTGGTTTTCGGAAAAGAGTGACTGGTGGGTGACAGGGAAGCAGGAATAGAGTCCGAACCTTTCAAGGCGGCTACCCGCCCTTTTTAACTTTCCGGCCTTGCAGATATCTTCATCACGATGGAAGGCATATAACTCGCTGTAAAATAAGACTTTTATCTCTCTGCGGCGGCTATTTTTTCTCTTGAACTTATATATAGTTGCGCATATAATTAAATTATAAAGTGCGTTAAAACCTCTTTGAAAGAGGTCTGAAAAGAAGAATTCAGGAGAGATGTAGGAAAGGAGGTTGTTCCAAATGAAAAGCATGTTCCTTACCGTTGCCGGGACGGTCCTCGGCATCACGTTACTGTTTGCACCGGCCACTTCCTTTGCGAAAGGGAAGATGGCAGAACACGCAGGAATGACCAGGATCGAGTTGCGGCTTGCTCTGCGCGACTTATGGGTCGAGCATATATTCTGGGTTAGGAACGTCGCCCTGACTACCAAACTTGGAGACACCGACGCCGCGAAAATCGCTGAAGGGCAGGTGGTACAAAATGCCAAGAACATTGCAAACTCGATAAGCCCCTATTACGGGCAACAAGCTTCGGACAAGCTCTTTAAACTCCTCGCAGGACACTACGGAGCTATAAAGGACTATATGACGGCTGCCTATGCAGGCAACAAAGAAGCGGAAAACGCTGCTGTCGGCAAGCTGAAGGAAAACGCAGACGAGATAGCGTCGTTCCTGAGCTCTGCAAATCCGAACTGGAAGAAAGAGGTACTTGTTTCGGCCCTTGTTACACATGGCGAGCAGCATATAGCGCAGATAAACGCAATTTCTTCAAAGGATTACGTTTCTGAAGCGAAGACATGGGACGCCATGAGAAAACATGTCTATGTGATCGCAGACGTCCTGGCGAACGGGATTGTAAAACAATTCCCAAAAAAATTCGCAAAATGATGGAAGAAAGCCGGCCCGCCCTTTAGGGCGGGCCGGTTAAAGAACATGGGAAGGAGATGACTCAGATGACAGGATCACTTAAGAAAGTCGAATGCGATCCCTCATGCGGGTTTATGGTGAGAAGCCACGACGAACAGGAGATATACAAAATCGTCAGGGAACACGCGTTTAAATCTCATAACATGAAGGTCAGCGATAAGGACCTTAAAGAAAAGATCACTAACGCGTGAGTATTCGGGAGATATAAAAGCCGGTGCACAATGCGCCGGCTTTTTTGCTGATCTACGGTAAGCTGATTTATTTGACAAGCCGCCCGGCCACCGCATCGATGAACTCTTCGGTATGAGCGTATTTTGAGACCTTGGGCTCGGCGATCAGCATAAGGTCTTTCGTCATAACGCCGCCTTCGACCGTCTCTATCACCGCCTGCTCGAGCGTCTGGGCGAACCTGACGACGTCCATGGTGCCGTCTATCTCGCCCCTTTTCGCCAATGCCCCGGTCCAGGCGAAGATCGAGGCGACAGAGTTCGTCGAGGTCGGGTTGCCCTTGAGATGTTCGTAGTAGTGGCGAACCACCGTCCCGTGGGCCGCCTCAAATTCATATTTGCCATCGGGTGAGACAAGCACCGAGGTCATGAGCCCGAGACTGCCGAAGCCGGTCGCCACCATGTCGGACATCACATCGCCGTCGTAGTTCATGCATGCCCAGAGCATGCCCCCTTCGGATTTGAGCACCTGCGCAACGGCATCATCGATAAGGAGATACCGGTATTTGATCCCAGCTGTCTGGAACTTATCTTTTGCCTTGTCCGCCTCTTCGGCGAAGACGTCACGGAAAAAACCGTGATACTGCTTCGAGATCGTGTCCTTTGCCCCGAACCAGAGATCGACCTTTTCGCCGAGCGCGTAATTAATGCAGGCCTTCGCAAAACTCCGGATGGAAGATTCGGTATTATGCATTCCCATGACGACTCCCTTGCCCTTGAAATCATGGACCTTCACGACTCTTTTTTCTCCGCCGTCTGCAGGGGTAAAGACGAGTTCCGCCTTACCGGGTCCCTCAATCACGAATTCCGCACATTTGTAGATATCGCCGTACGCATGCCTTCCTATGACGATCGGTTTCTTCCATGAGCGCACTGCGGGGGGGATGTTTCGCATGATGATCGGCTTGCGGAAGACCGTCCCGTCGAGTATCGACCTGATCGTGCCGTTGGGGCTTTTCCACTGCTGCTTCAGGCCGTATTCCTTCACTCTCGCCGCATTCGGCGTAATCGTGGCGCATTTCACCCCCACCCCAGTCTCCTTGATCGCGTTGGCGGCTTCGACGGTTATCCGGTCATCTGTCTCATCGCGTCTTTTTATCCCGAGATCGAAATACCGGATATCGACCTCCAGGAAAGGGGTTATCAGTTTCTCCTTTATCATATGCCAGATCACCCTGGCCATCTCGTCGCCGTCGATCTCGACGATCGGATTCTTAACTTTTATCGACACGTAGCCCTCCTGTGAGAAAAAGTTATTAAGGGTCTCAAA
>JAJYLU010000349.1 GCA_021787505.1 Nitrospirota bacterium
GCATTCGTAATTAGCATGCCCGACTCCCAGCTCCGACATGGGTATATCGATACTCCCGTTGTACCGTTTCTGCCCTCCTCCTTCGAGGGCACCGTGTCTGACTAGGTAAAGCTTAGTAACCATACCGTCACCCCCGTCAGGAAAATGATTTCCGATAGTTCGCCTATTGCCCCGAATATGTCCCCGGTCAGTCCTCCGAACCGCCGGCGGCAGTATCTTTCCGAGGCGACTCCGAAGAGGTAAAGCAGCGCAAAGAGGAGCAGGAGGACAATTAGCCCCTTCATGGCGAAGGCCCTGCGGATCCACACCGTGTATACGAGCATGCTAATTACGAATGCGAGTAAAGACGAAAACATAAGTACGGCCGGCACGGCATTATCCGTAAATATCTTCCCGAGGCCGTCTTCCCTTGCGGCCCTGCCGTGATACATCGGCGGCACCATCGCCCACCGCGAATAGATGGGCATCAAGAAAAGAAAGGAATAAAACGCCGCCCTCGGGACACCGAAGAAAAGCCCTTTGACAAGGAGGAACTTCAGAAGAAGGACGAACACAATAGCCGCCGTACCGATCGGCCCTGTGGCGCTGTCCTTCATCGCCGACAGTCTTTTCTTTATATCGGACTCCCTGTCACCGCCGGACTTGATCGCCAGCGCGTCGAAGGTGTCAGCGAGACCGTCGAGGTGGAATCCGCCGTTGCTCAGCGACAGCGCCAGCACGATGACCGCAGACGCGACCTCCCCGCCCAGGAATTTTGCCGAGATATGGGCGGTCGCAGCCGCAAGCAATCCCTGAAAGACCCCGACCGCAGGGAAAAAGACGGCGGAATTCCCTATCTCCTCATCGGAAATATGTCCGCTCACCCTGAGCGGGAGGATAGTGAGAAATTGAAATGCCAGAAGAAGCTGCTTCACTCCGGCCCTCCTGCTGATATTCCCGCCTCGCCGAAGGTCGCCATCTCGCGGTAGATCTTCAGGCCGGCCTCAATCACCTGCATTGCCAGGGCAGCGCCTGTCCCCTCGCCAAGCCGCATGCCGAGGTCGAGGATCGGTATAAGGCCGATCTTTTCGAGCATCACCTTGTGTCCGATCTCTACAGAGCGGTGGGCAGCGAACATGTAGTCCTTTGTCATGGGTTCAAGGCTGTGGGCGATCAGCGCCCCCGCGGTAGAGATGAACCCGTCGACGACAACGGGTATGCGGTTGGCTGCTGCGCCGATGATCAGCCCCGCGATACCGCCGATCTCGGCCCCGCCCACCTTGGAAAGGACGTCGATCGGGTCGTTTGGATCGGGTTGATTTAGCGCTATTGCTTCTTCTATGACCCGGATCTTGTTTTGAAGTTTGTCGTCATTAATACCCGTGCCTCTCCCCGTCAGGTCCGGAACGTCCCTGCCGGTGAGCACCGCCGCTATTGCGGAAGACGGGGTAGTGTTTGCGATACCCATTTCACCGGTGCCGAACATCGTAAACCCTTTGGCCGCGTATTCATGCGCAAGTCCGATCCCGGTCTCCACGCACTGCTCAGCCTCCTTCCGCGACATGGCCGGCCCTCTTCTCATATTCTTCGTGCCTCTGACGACCTTCTTTATCCGTAGGGGCACGGCATGCCGTGCCCCTACCATCAGGGGTTCGAAATCAAAATCGACGCCGATATCGATGACGACCACCTCGGCCCCGGCATGCCGCGCCAGTACATTGATCCCTGCGCCTCCGCCAAGGAAGTTAAAGACCATCTGTCTCGTCACTTCCCGGGGATATGCCGAGACCCCTTCGTCCGCAACCCCATGGTCGCCTGCGAAGGTGAAGATGACCTTTCTGCCGGGCGCAGGCATCGCCGTCCCGGTGATCGCTACGATCTTCCTTGCGAACTCTTCGAGCCTTCCCAGGCTTCCGGGCGGCTTTGTGAGGTTGTCGAGTCTCCTCTGCGCCTCTTCGGCTAATTCGGCCTGTACGGGCCTGATCATCTCCAGCGTCCTCCGCATCATGATTCTCCTTTACCTTTAATTTGAATCGGTATCCCCGCTGTCACGAGATACACCTCGTCCGATGCGGCCGCAATTTTCTGGTTGAGAATTCCGGCGAGGTCGCGGAACTTCCTGGCGGTCTCATTTGCGGGGACGATCCCCATTCCGACCTCATTCGAGACGGTGTAGAGTGAAATGCACCGCCTGTCTCGAATCTTTTCGCATGCGCGAACGAGTGTTTCCACTTCTTTCATTACGTCGGGCCCCGACCACATCACGTTCGAAAGCCATACGGTGAGGCAGTCGACGACAAGGACGCCGAATGACCCGGCTGCTTCTTCGATGGCTTTGGCCAGTTGCAGCGGCTCTTCGATCGTGTCCCATGCGGCACCGCGGTCCGCGCGATGTCTCGCTATCCTCTCCCTCATCTCTTCGTCGACCGCGGTTGCGGTGGCGATGAACCCTTTTCTGCCGGGAAGCGCAGAGGCCGCGTTAAGGGCAAAGCCGCTTTTCCCGCTCCTGGCGCCTCCGGTGATGAAGACGATTTTACTGCTCATTCTGCATCCCTTGTCATTTCCGGTAATTCTCCTGATAGCTCACATATGCCTTTCCGTCGGTCTGCCTCAGGATCTTCACTTCGATGTCGAATGCGTCCATGATGCTGGATTCGGTAAGCACGTCTTCCGGCCTTCCGAACCCGAGTATGCCGCCATTTTTGATCAGCATCACCTTGTCGAACTGTAACCCGATATTGATATCATGGAGCGCCATCACTACCGAAATGTTCCTTTGCTCCCTGAGGGTCCTGAGGAGCCGCACCAGCTCTATCTGGTATTTGATGTCGAGGTTGGCAAGAGGTTCATCGAGAAGGAGAAGTCCTGCGCCCTGAAGCAGGGTCATGGCGATGAAGGTCCTCCTCCTCTCGCCGCCGCTGAGGTCGGTGATATGCGCATCAGCCTTATCTGTCAGACCGACCATGCCGAGCGCTTCATCCGGGGTGATCGCGGGGGGGATGTCGTAAGGATAAAGCCCCATGCCCACCAGTTCCCTG
>JAJYLU010000350.1 GCA_021787505.1 Nitrospirota bacterium
AGGAAATAAACGGAGTGCCTTACATCAATTTCATCGCGCCCGGGATCATCGCATCGTCATCGATGTTCGCGGCGACATACGAGTGTTCCTACGGGACCTACGTGAGAATGGCCTACCAGAAAACCTTTGACGCGATCCTCGCCACCCCTGTGAACGCCGACGACCTCATCGCGGGCGAGATGATGTGGGGCGCAACCAAGAGCATGCTCTACGGCACGATCATCATGCTCGTCATCTCCGCGTTCGGACTGGTCGGTTCTCCCCTTCTGGCGCTCGCAGTCCCTCTTCTATTCTTAACCGGTCTCATCTTTGCGGAAATATCCCTCATATTCGTAGCGATCGTCCCGGGCATCGATTCCTTCAATTACTTTTATACCCTTCTGATGACCCCTATGTTCCTCTTCTCCGGCATCTTCTTCCCGATCGAGACGCTCCCGTCCTCCGTCTCGAAGATAGCTTTTCTCACTCCCCTCTATCACCTCGTAAACATCTGCCGTTCCTTCGCATCAGGAAGTCCCCTGAATGCTTTATGGGACATCGTCTGGATATTCGCAGTCGTACTGCTGCTGGCGCCTGCTACCTTTGGACTCATGAATAAAAGGCTGGTCAAATAAGGGAAACGGCTTTCTCAGCGCTTTGCGGACTTCAGCATGATGTCGCGCACGTATTGTTTTATCTTTGCGATCGGGGCGGGTTTCAGGATATGGGCGAGGTTGTTTTCTCTCAGGAAAGAGAGCCTCTCGTCGGCCAAAAAACCCGTGAGAAAAAGGAAACGGTCCCTTATCTCCGGCTCCCTCGCCGTGGCCCTTCTGAAGAACTCTACACCGTCTATCTTCGGCATCACGACATCGCTGATGATCACATCATAATGCCTGCCGCCCATTATTTTGAGGGCCTCTTCCCCGTTCCAGGCGATGTCCACGATCCCCAGTTCTTCGAGCGACACCCTCAGGAATTCGCTGACAAGCCCGTCGTCTTCCACGACAAGAATCCTTCCCTGCCACACAGGCGGTAACCTTCTGATGCGGCCGCAGTACTCGCTGCATTCCGGCCGGGAAGCAAGAAATTCCTCGATCCCCTTCAGGTGCTGCTGGATCTCCGCGGCCGTATGCGCAAACCTGCCATCTATCCCCTTCAGCGCGTTCACGACAAAGAGAAAGATATGGTTCCATTCCGAATATTCCAGCTCGATGATACTGTTGTAAAAGTCCCTTTGCGTGAACTCGTCTTCGGCCAGCCTTCCTCTGTTTTCCCTTAGCCTGGTTTCGATCTTTTCCTTCGTCGAATCGTCCAGTGTCAAAGGCGACACCTGCTCTTTCTTCTCCAGGACTTCGGCCGCACTCTTCATAATGTCGCAATGTCTCTCTTCCTCATCCGCAAGACGGTCTGCAAAAGCAGAAAGCTCTTTGCCGGCTCTGAATTTTTCAGCGACCGACCGATAGTAAAGACCCGCGTCGTTTTCAATGCCGACAAGCCACTTCACGATCCTCTTCATGCGGGGCTCCCGTAAACATGATGATTCAAAGGGAAAGTAATGTCTCTTCTCTTCACGCATAAACTTTATCATTTATCGGCAGAAAATTTAAACCCTCCTGTCCCCGCGGCGATACGGCCTAACGGCTTCGGGCACGGGCACTTGTTCCCGCGTTGCGAATCGTTGATACACTTTTCGGGTATGCCGTACAAGAAAAGACAGCCGGGGACAACGGAGACTTCGATGGGAAGGATTATTCAGGGGTGCTCAGCTGCCCCGTATCCGCCCGGGGCAGCTGAGTGCTTCACTCTTTTCAGCTTGCAGGACTACGGGATAAACATGTACGTTATCCAGCGGTAGGAGTTGTCGGGGTTGTCATCAGATGTGACGCTGAGAACCAGCGGGTACAGGCCCGAAGGAAGCGCGGTTACATTTCCCATGAATATTTCCTCGTTTACGGAGGTCACATTCTTCTTCCAGACAACACGGTCCCTGAGTCGTCTTTCTCTATCGTGTGAGCCCTCGTGAGCGTCGCTCTCGGTCCGGTCTTCATCCCTTACCGCATCCGAAAGTCTCTGCAATCCCACGCCCGGGACTATGAAATAAAGGTCGCCGGAATCGATAGCTGGACCATAAAGGACAAGAGAAACATCCACCGGTCCTGCGAAGGGTCCAATGTCGACCCTGAGGTCAACCGTATCTCCACCTGTGGCGAGTGGACCGACACCGATAGGCTTTGCCTGAGCGGGATCATCGCTTGCAACCGGCATGTTCACAGGCTGATAGGAGAACGCCTGTGCGCCGGTGGGAACAGGCATTGTGCCGGTCGTCGGAGGTGGAACATAATTGCATGCCTGGGTCAGTACCGGTTGCGCAGAGGGCGTCCCTGTGCAATTTGCAGGCAGGTAGCCGTTCTGCGTCCTCGTCTGCTGGCCGTTTGCATCACATGCAGACCAGGCCGAATATGTATAGTCAGTGCATGCTGTTGTAGTCGGTGGGAACAGCACGTCTGCTATTGCCTGGGCTTCTGCCTGCGTAAGTTTGTTGACGCTTGAGATGTTTGCCATCATTCCGCCGGGAGCAATCGAATCCATAATCTTTGTGACTGTTGACGCATTGTCCGTTCCTTTTATGGTTGATACCCCGTGACAGCCGGTACAGTTATACTGTGACATGACCGCATTACCATCGAGGGAGGCATAGACACTGCCTATGCCTCCTATTACAAAGGCCACCACAAGTAAAACCACGAGAAATTTTCCCCTTCTCATACATCCTCCTTTTGTAAGGATATCATTGACTGACTCTGCGCAGATCCCTTTTGTAAAAAAAGTCTACATCGCGAACATTAAATTCCGCTTAAAGGGCTATTAACTTTGCTTCATTAAGAGCTATTAATCTTCCTTCTTTTTTGTTAGTCTTCGGGACCGCATGATCATGTCGACGATCGCGAAAAATAAATTGACACCTTATCCCGCATATTGCTATTTTATTCACGCTATGAAAAAATATGTCCCGCTGAGCATTCTCATTA
>JAJYLU010000006.1 GCA_021787505.1 Nitrospirota bacterium
GCAGGTCCAGAAAAATGCAAATCGGGAAAAAAGTTCATGCGCTGAAAATCCCGTTCTATGTCACGAGTCCTTCGGGGCTGACAATGGAACGGTTCGTATACCTCTATCTGATTTACGGCAGCTGCGAGATCTGTCTTATCGACTCGGGCGTGGCGTCGGCCGAAGAAGTGGTATTCGACTATCTCCGGACGACTGACCGAAGAATAAGCGAAATCAGCCTTATCATCCAGACTCATTCGCACCCGGACCATATCGGTTCCACAAGGGCGATAAAAGGGGAAACCCGCTGCGCGGTTGCGGTACATCCGGCTGAAAAAGCCTGGATAGAGGATGTGGAACTGCAGGCGAAGGAGCGGCCGGTACCGGGGTTCCATTCACTTGTGGGAGGGCGGGTAGCAGTGGACAGGCTTCTGCAGCACGGCGACGTAGTAGATCTTGGCTGCGGCATGAAAATTCAGGTTTTTCATACCCCCGGCCATTCCGCGGGCTCTCTTTCGCTCCTTCTTCTTGGCTATATGGCCCTTTTCACCGGAGATGCGATACCGGTTGAAGGAGAAATGCCTATCTACGAGGACGCATCCGCCTCGGTACTGTCTTTAAAGAAACTCAGAGATATAAAGGGGATCAACCATCTCCTGTCGTCCTGGGCCGAACCGAAGAAAGAGGCCGAGGCTTATCGGCATATCGACGCAGGGCTGGATTATCTTCAGCGTATCCACGAGGCCGTGATCGAGTTCGCAGGCAGAAACCCGGCTCCCGAACCGGCGGCATTATGCAGAAGTGTGCTCAGCAAGCTCGGGCTGCCTCAGGAAGCGGCGAATCCGCTGGTGGAAAAGTCCCTCCTGTCCCATCTTAAGATGAAGGACCGCCTGCGCATTGTGTAGTTCCGGCAGGCCGGAAAGACCGGATAATCCTGTTATTTCAACTCGCCTCCGAAAGCCGAACAAAACCTGTCCCGGCTCGTGAGATCCAGCTCCACCGCAGCCGGCCTGAACGGGTAGAACAGTTTTTCAAGACCCTCGAGTCTCGGTTCTACGATATACCGTGCACAGGCGATACCTTTGAAACAGCCCTCATCCCTGTTTTTCCTGACCTTGTACTTGAACACCAGAGAGAATTGGCCGTCACTCGATGAGATGATGTTGTTCATCACGGCCGAGTATTTGTCGACGTCTCCGTCGCTTAATATAGCCAGGATGTTGATTATTTTATATTTTTTCTTGCCGTACAGATAAAGATTCCTGACAACGTCCCCTGCCAGAAACGCAACATGCCCCGACGTGCGAATGAAATAGTGGACGATCGGGTCCAGATTGACCACGTCCTTCCTTCTCAGGAAATGGGCGTATTTCTCCGGAGCATTTTCGAGTCTGAAGAGGGGAATTGAACTGAAGTAAATCAGCGCAGGCTGATTGCCGTCAACCGGACTCTCAGGTAAAAAAGCGGATATGCTCTTCATCTCGGGCCTTGCAGCTGCCTGATCGGGAACCTCAGACGGATTCCCAGTCTTATGCCCCGGCATGACACTTCGCTTTCCTCACTAATTTATTGTAATTGAACCACCGAGAAAAAGAGAAGATGCGGCTAGGGCAACAATAACCGATCGCAGACATACGAAGAAAGTAAATAAGCATGATTGCGTTATTCGTCACCCCGGCTTGCCTGCCTCCCGGTAGGCAGGTCCGGAGTCTTTGTTAAGAAGGATTCCCGATTCTCCTCGGTCTCCTCGTCGACTCGCCGTGGCGGACAAGCGGGAATGACGCCCTACTAATGAACTCATTGGTACTTCGCCGAATCGGATGAATCTATAGGTTGAATGGTATTGCCATACGCTCACCGATTCGGTAATATAAATGTCTCTGTGCATCTTCCTGGTCTGCGCCGGGACTGCACAACCTCACTCCAGTGTGCAAATGGTGTCGTCGGCCTGCCTTCGAAGTGAGTACCACTAAACAGGATGTACGAATGGATATATACGGTGAAATAGCGCGTCTCAATCCCCGGCAGAAGGAGGCGGTCATGCAGACCGGCGGGCCGCTCCTCGTGCTCGCGGGTGCAGGTTCGGGAAAGACGAGGGTCATCACCGTGCGGACCGCGTATCTCGTACATACAGGAGTCAAAGCAGGCGCTGTCTTGGCGGTCACCTTCACCAACAAGGCCGCTACCGAGATGAAGGAAAGGGTGAGGTCCATGGTGAGAGGTGAAAACGGTTCTCCCGTCATCGCGACCTTTCATTCCCTCTGCCTCAGAATTCTGAGGCGCGAAATCGAACACCTCGGCTACCGGAAAGATTTTACCATCTATGACACCTCGGAGCAGGTTTCCTTATTGAGAAACATCCTTTCCGACATCAAATTCTACGATAAGAGTTTCAAGGCCGAATCCATCCTCGAACGGATCAGCAGGACAAAGAACGATTTCCGCCCTCCGGATACTGCGTTGCCGGAAGACCCGGTCGAAGAGGCCTCGGCGGTCCTTTACCCGAAGTATCTGGAGGCCTTGAAGTCGCTGAACGCCCTTGATTTCGATGACCTTCTCCTTCTCACACTGAAGCTCTTCAGGGAGCATCCTTCAGTCCTAGAGCGTTACAGGGAACGTTTCAGATATATCATGGTCGATGAATACCAGGACACGAACCGCGTGCAGTACGAGTTCATCAAACTGCTCGCGGGTGAGCTAAGAAATCTCTGCGTGGTGGGAGACGACGACCAGTCCATATACGGTTGGAGGGGGGCGAACCTCGGCAATATACTCGATTTCGGGAAGGACTTTCCGGGTACCGTAACGGTAAGACTTGAACAGAACTACCGCTCCTTCGGCAATATCCTCCATGCGGCAAACGGCGTGATCAAAAATAACAGGAAGAGGATGGAGAAGTCCCTCTGGACAGAAAAGGGCAGCGGACCGATGGTAAACGTTCTTAAGGCCCTCGACACTGAGGATGAGGCCGATTGGGTTGCCGACAGGATCTCGATGCTGCAGTTCGAGAAAGGTGTCCGGTACGAGGACTTCGCTGTAATTTATCGTGCAAACACTCTCTCCAGACCGTTCGAAGAGGCCCTGAGGAGGAAGCGGATCCCTTATTCGGTCGTCGGCGGAACGAGTTATTTCGAGCACAGAGAGGTCAAGGACCTCGCGGCCTATCTCAAGATATTCGCCAATCCCCTGGACGACCTGAGCCTCCTGAGGGCGGCGACTGCGCCGAAGAGAGGACTGGGGCCTTCGGCGCTCGGCGCGTTTTCGGAATTTGCGCGGGCCAATTCCCTCAGCCTCCTGGAGACATTCGGTAAGGCCTCTGCGGTGCCGGGGTCCGGCCAAAAAGCTGCCGCCTCCGCCGAAGCGCTCTACGCATTAGCAGGCCGCTACCGGAAAATGTTCACGAGCGGGAGAGGCATGGGCAATATATTGAAGTCCCTTATCGGGGAGATCCATTACAGGGAATACCTCACTGAGCTCTACAAAACACCGGAGGCCGCTTTCAGAAGGATCGAAAATATAGACGGGCTTATCGATTCGATAACGCACTATGAGTCGTCAGAAGATGCGCCGTCTCTTCACGGTTTCCTCGAAACAATGGCGCTTACGGACCTGATAAAGGAGAAGGAAGAAAAAGGGGGGTGCGGTGTTACCCTCATATCATTCCATTCCTCGAAAGGCCTCGAATTCCCCGTAGTTTTCATCGTTGCGCTGGAAGAGAATATTCTGCCTCACAAAAAATCGGTACAGATTAACGAGGACATAGAGGAGGAAAGAAGGCTCTTCTATGTGGGAATCACGCGGGCGATGAAAGAACTTTATCTCACATATACAAAATCCAGAACGAAATATGGAAAAGAAACGCCCTCCATGCCTTCAAGGTTCCTTGAAGAGGTCCCTGAGGAAACAATCAAGCGGCTGGACCGATTCGAGAAACTTGACCCCGAGCAGGAAAAAGCATATGCACAAAAGTTTTTCGCAGGCATAAAGGCGATTCTCGGGGATTAAAGTCGCAACAGGAGAAGTTCCGAGTCAATACGCAAAGAAATTCCGCGCAACGTCGCGGCAAGTCAGACGTCGCACTCGCACCGTTTGTTTCTCAGCCTTCTGATCTGGTCTTCGGCGGAATCGACCCTGACGGTCTGCTCTGCCATGCCCCGGGCCAATGCGGAATCCAGAGGACTTTTGTGGAGGTAGCCCCTTCTCATCATCTCCGCTGCAAGGTCTTCGTGTCTCAGAAAAAGTGCCTTAAGCCTCCCCCTCCACCTTAAGACTTCGGGGTGGTTCGAATAACCCTTCCTGTTGTTGGTGAGTACGCTCCATATCGCATGGAGTTCCCTGTGCTCGCCGAGAAGATGGCTGCGGCACAACCTTTCAGGCGGAAGGTCCCATATCCTCATCATGCACCTCCTGTCTGTGATAATGGTCCCGCTTCATACCGATTCCGCGTCCTCTTTTGAGATCCATACGCAAAGTCTATCACATCCGGCCGGCAATGGAAGCGCATATCGTTGACAAATCATCAACAGCTATCTCATAATATTTGCACCATAGTATTACCTGGACACGAGATCGACCTCAGGGATAATAAGGCCCTGGGGTTTTATTTTGTGCAGGAAAACAGAGGAGTTACTTCTTGGAAAAAGATGCAGCGATACGTTTCAGCGACCTCAATCTGGGCGAGGAGGTAATAAGGGCTATCAACGAAATGGGCTTCGAGGAGCCGACGCCGATACAGAAGCTCGCGATTCCTCCCGCCCTCGAAGGCCGCGATATCATCGGACAGGCCCAGACCGGCACCGGCAAGACCGCATCATTCGGCGTCCCCATAATCGAAAAGATCTTCTCGGGCAAAAGGCCTCAGGCCTTGGTCATCGAACCAACGCGCGAACTGGCCCTGCAGGTCTCGGAGGAGCTGGGCGCCCTGGCAAAATTCAAGAAATGCTCGGTCGTTACGGTATACGGCGGCGCATCGATAGTGGAGCAGATGAAGGCGCTCAGGCACGGGACGAACATCGTCGTCGGCACCCCGGGCCGCATCATAGACCATCTCACGAGGGGAACGATGTCGGTAGCGAACGTCTCGACGGTGGTACTCGACGAGGCTGACGAGATGCTCGACATGGGATTTATCGCGGATATAGAGAAGATCCTCGAGATGACGCCGGAGTCCCGGCAGACGATGCTCTATTCGGCCACAATGCCCCCCGAGATCCTCAAGATCGCGAAGCGGCATATGCGCGATCCGCTCAAGATCGCGATCAACGTGAAAGATATCGTAGCCCCGAAAATCAAACAGGTCTTCTACGAAGTGCTCGAAAGGGACAAACCCGAGGTGCTCAGAAGGCTGCTCGATGTGGAGTCGCCGGAACGGACGCTCATCTTCTGCCATACCAAGAGAGAGGTCGACGACGTTGCGGCGAGACTACAGAAGCTCGGCTACAATGCCGGCGCACTCCACGGCGACTTCACCCAGTCCCACCGTGAAGACATGATGGGCAAATTCCGCGAGGGCGGGATCGAGATCCTCGTCGCCACGGACGTTGCAGGGCGGGGCATCGACGTCGAGAATATCAGCCACGTGATCAATTACAGCATCCCCCAGAACCCGGAGGGATATATCCACAGGATAGGCCGCACAGGCAGGGCCGGCCGCGCCGGCATCGCGGTCACGTTTGTCACCCCCCGTGAATACCGCCAACTCCAGCTGATCGAGAGGATCGCGAAGACGAAGCTGAGCAGACAGGAGATCCCCACCGCGGCAGAGGTGAAAAAGGCACGGCAGCGTCAGATCAAGGAAGACCTTTCAGAGATCATAGAGAAGGGAAAACACAGGGCGTACATGGCCGTAATCAGGGAACTCGCCGAATCAGCCGACATCGAGGAACTCGGCGCAGCAGCGCTCTCTCTGGCCTTCGGCAGCATGGAGATCGCCGAACTCGTGAAACACCAGGCCCGTCCTTCCGTTGACAGGAGGATGGAACAGAGGGGGACTGGAGAAAAAGGTATGACGAGACTCTTCATGACGGTAGGCCACAAAGACAAGGTGCAGACAGCCGAGATATTGAAAGCGATTGCGAGTGAATCTGGCATTCCCGGGCACAGTGTCGGAAAGATCGATATCATGGACCACTTCACTTTTTTCGAAGTGCCCTCAGGCATCGTCGAGAAGGTCCTGACCGCGATGAACCGCGCCGTAATCAGGGGAAGAAGGGTCTCGGTGACAAAGGCAAAGGGGCTTCCTGCGTCTTCAAAGACCTACCAGAAGAACTATCCGAAGAAAAAACGGCAGTAGCGCAAAGAGCGTGGTTGACTTCAGAAGAGAGTCCGGACCCGATGAACTGCTTACTCAATATTCATATCTGTTCTCCGATGATCTGAAAGATTATCCGATCCTTGATCTTGCCTGCGGAGACGGGCATAACGGAATATTCCTTGCGTCAAGGGGCTTTTCTGTTGTTCTGGCAGACAGGTCGGAAGAGGCACTCAGTCAGGCGAAACTGAACGCGCAGACAGCGGGGGTATCTATGGAATTCTGGCAGGTGGACCTAGAACGGGAAGGCGTCAATCCTTTGGATGGTCGCACCTTCAGCGCAATGCTTGTCTTCCGCTATCTGCACCGCCCACTCATCCCCTGCATCACGAAGTCTCTGAAACAAGGCGGAGTTCTCATATATGAGACATTCACAACGGAACAGGCCCGATTCGGAAAGCCGAAAAACCCTGACCACCTCCTTAAAGCCGGCGAGCTTCTTTCATGGTTTCACGACTGGGAGGTGATTTACAGCGTTGAAGGGATCATGGGCGCCCCCCCGAAGCCCATAGCCCGGCTTGTGTGCAGAAAGTCGTAGCGGGTAGATAGCGCTCCCTTATTCAACAGACAGCGCTTCCCTCAACTTACAGGCTCCCCTGAGAAGTTGACAGCCTGCAGTGCAGGAATCTTTACTTCCAGGAGACAACACTGTGCGAGGAGAGGTGATTCCCGGCCGCTTTACTGTCCATAGGCCTGAACAAATAGAATCCCTGTGCGTATTCACCCTTCATATCCTTGAATACATCCAGCTGTTCGACTGTTTCTATCGCCTCGGCAATTACATCGAGGCCCAGGTCACGTCCAAGCGCAATTATCGTTTTCACAATTGCCACATTATTTTTATCAAAGGTCAGGGCATTGATGAAGGAGCCATCTATCTTCAGCCCTTTTATTGGAAAGTGACGCAGGTAATTTAATGCCGAGTACCCGGTTCCGAAGTCGTCAATGTCGAAGCGGACGTTTAAGTCCTCGAACCGTCTTATCAGTGCGGCAGCCGGTTCGGGATTTTCTATCAGCGTCCTTTCAACTATCTCAAGTCGCAGGCATCTTCCTTCAAGACCGGTTTCCTCAAGAATATTCTTAACAAAGTCAAAGAAATCGGGCTGAGAGAACACCTTACCCGAAACATTTACGCTGACCGTTAAGTCTCGGCAAGTCGGAAACTGTTCCTGCCATGCCTTCAATTGCCGGCATGCCTCCCGGATAACTCTCTCCCCGAGGGGGATAATAAGACCGGTTTCTTCTGCAACCGCGATAAACTCAGAAGGAGTAATGATGCCGCGTACAGCATGCTGCCAGCGAAGAAGCGCTTCGAATCCGGTAATTTTATTCTCCTCTACCGATATGATAGGCTGATAATACACGACAAAATCATTATGCTCTACTGCCCTTCTCAACTCTGTCTCGACCCAGAGTGCCGCAGTCGCTTTGGCATGCATCGTTGAGTCAAAGACCACATGACATGCCTTGCCCCGCTCCTTCGCATGGTACATTGCCGTGTCGGCGTCGCGAAGGAGCTCCTCGGGCCCTGTATAATCCTCCGTATTGCTCATCACAATCCCTATGCTCATCGTCGTAAATATTTCGCGCCCGAATATAGAAAAGGGCGATCTCATTTCACCGTGAAACCGCTCAGCGATATCATAGACGACGGATATTTCCCTGGTGTCTTCCATAAGAACGGCGAACTCGTCACCGCCGAAACGGGCGATCGTGTCAATCGACCGGATGTGTTTCTTCAGCCGCTGAGACAGCATAACCAATAGCTGATCCCCGATCATATGCCCCAGGCTGTCGTTGATGACCTTGAAGCGGTCCAGGTCAAGAAAGAGAATCGCAAAGGAGTAATCCCGATGCCGCTTCTTACGCTCCAGCGAACTGCGAAGGTGATCTATAAAAAGGGCCCGATTGGGCAGATTCGTCAAGGAATCGTAAAAGGCCTGGCGTGTGAGCAGGTCCTCGGCCTTTTTCCGCTCGCTGTTTTCCCGGCTCAAAAGCTCATTGCTCCCCTCCAGCTCGGCAATCCGTTGCCTTAGTGTAGCGAGGGATTTCCCGAAAAGTTTTGCCTTTTTATTGATGAGACAGCCAAGCGCGCCCAAAATAAAAGGGGGCAGCACTATCAAGGCCCGGAATTTGAAGCCCGACCGATCCACAGACAGTAAATGCCCTAAGAAGCCTTCGCTGTATCCACCGTATATGGAAAAGATATCAAGGCCCAGGATAAGCAATGCAAGAATGGCGACAAAAAGAGCTATCCTGGATAAAACCTTGTATTCAGAGTCGGCGCTTATTGTCCTGTCTCGCACGAACCCCCTTCATCCTCTCCACGCTCCCATGTAAAAGATCTCGAACAAAGTGCTTCCCCGTCATAAGCGACTATGAACCCCGCAGTAACTTTTGCCTTGCCGTTGTTCTGCGCCTGCGGCCTCACCGGAAATATTCACTCCCTTCCCTTATGAATTACAACTTTTTCTTTTCAGTGCTTATGAAAGTAATAAACCAGCGGGCACCTGATTAGTCAAATTAAGTTTTTTTAATGATTCTCAGGAATTCAAACAGCGTAGCGCTGATCCTTAAAGCCGGCGAGCTTCTTTCATGGTTTTACGACCGGGAGGTGATATACACCGTTGAGGGGATCATTGGCGTCGCCCAGCTTGTCTGCAAAAAGGCGTAGGGGGCGGATAGCGCGCTTAATTCAAAAGACAGATTGATTTCGGTTCCTTACCCGATCCATTCACGCTGTGCGAATATATTGGATAATGCCTTTGTTATCTCCTTGGCCGTCCTCTTCACTGCCGCTCCAATGCTTTCGGGCCCCAGTTCCTTCGCCGCATTTACGCCGCCGGAAACGGCTGTCGCCTGGCCAACAGTACCAGCAGTGCCAGCCATAGCCGCAGGAGAGGCAGCAAGACCGGCAGGGCCTGCCGCCACAGCCGCGGTAATAGAAAAAAGCATCCCCGGCATTTTCCCTCCTGTCGCCTTGATCTCCTCGGAAACTAAGGATCGAGAGCCTTTAGCAGTCATTTGATATATCTCCACAAGGGTTTTAAGCTCTCCAGCGCCGGCCCCGAACCCTATAAGCACTCTTTTGAGCCTGCTCCCTTCTTCTATGGACATAAATGCGCCCCTAATCACCAAATCCCCTGTTCTTGGCGGCCGTCCGGCCTTTGACAACTCGGCCGGCAGGCCAAGGGCAAGGATGTCATTTACGAGATCCCCGGCTAGTTCAGCGCCGAGCTTCCTTCCAAGACTGATCTCATCGGCTGTCTGAGGCTTTGCAGGTTTTTCATAGAGAGAGAGGATGGGATCGTCGGCAGGGAGGTCATCAGGCGTAGCTGCAAAATCGTAAACAATGATTATGCCGGGTTTCGGAAGCCGCTCGTGCCCTGCATAAGTGTGACGTCCAATGACGCTCGTCCCTGCGCAGCCGATTGTGATGCATGCCAGTGCCAATGGCGCTAACGCAGTGAGATGAGAGATCTTGCCTATTATACTGACAGATGACTTAACTTCAGACAGGAATTTTCGAATAATGCGCTCCAGAAGCATATTCCAATAGTATCATGCCGCCTTTCCTTGTCAATTATAGGAAATTGGGGGACGTACCTGATTTCAATTTTTCCCTCCATGGCCTAAGTGAGGGGAGGTCCTCACCTCGCCCCCACTTATCTCTTAATCAGTAGCGCCTTCCCCCCTCCCTGTGCTCGCCGCGTTCTCTTTCTCTATGTTCTCTTCCTTCCTCGTGTCGCTCTCGGCCTCTTCCTGCCCGCCACCGTTCGTCTTTTGCCCAGTGCCTATTCCTCTCCCAGCCACGCCAGTGTCTGTTGAAATCTCGATAGCCTATTCTCGGATAGTCCCGATAAACATGGCGATAGTCCGGAGGCAGCACTATTAATGCGTGGGGAACTCTTGCGGGCGCTATATAGGCCCACGGTCCGTTATATCCTCTCGCCCTAAACCAGCGGCCTTCATAAGGGCGATACCAGAAACCATGGTAAAAGACAATATCTAAATCCGCTTCGGGCGCAAAATAGACATATGTCCCAGGGATAACTGCCATGGGAGGAGGTGCGACAAACGTGTACGCAGGGATATTGATTCCTATCCCAATACTCACTCGCGCATCGCTCTGCGATGAAAATCCTGCCAGCGCCAAAAACACGGTGCAAGCAACCAAGAGACCTAACCTCTTTGTTTTCATGATACCATCCTCCTTCCTGCCTGAGCTTCGACAGCTTTTCGAAGATCAAGTGATAATTTTCTTCTCTCACCCTTATTGTCACATGAGTTGCAGGTGCGCGCAACCCCGAAACATGATGTCCGAGCTCAGAGTCGACCATAATCATTACCATAAACCGGAATTACTTATTCTTTTAAACAATCCCTTTCTTTTTCATGCGTTATCTTCGGAAATCCCGAGTCACCTCTTTAGCAGTCGTGCCTTTTGTGTCTTGCGACCTCTGAACTGAACTTTCTCTTGTCTTCGCCGGGTAGAACTCAGCGCTCTAAGGTGGTTCCTTGGGCAAATGGGGCCAAAAATGACTAAGAACACCGTTACTGCGGACTTTTGTGAGAAAAGGGAATTGTAAAGACATATACTCAGAGCTCCCGATTTTTTATGTCTCTCGGTTATATAATAAAAAGCGATGACAAACAGGCACTTTGCCGTTAATGAAAGAAATCGTCGGCCGATTGCAACGGAGACACAAAGGTCCATTGACCCGCTCAAATCCAGTGCGGGACGCTGAAGTGCTAATGCAGACTACTACAGCAACTGACTTGAATGAAAACAAAAGAGAGTGAGGAGTTCGAGAAAATCCGCGGACTAGTCGGCAACGCTACTAGTGAGCAACTTCGCTACGTGGATTCTTTCGTCAGCGGCGAAATCGGGCTCTTCATGCCGGTCGGCGGGGCATGCTTTTATGCGTTGACTCCCGAGCACAGTCATCCCGCGTACATGTTCGCCCTTCATTTCGATGACCAGACCAGCGTGAAGCTCAAAGGACGCATTATAACATCGCGACCCGGAAAGATCTTCTCTTTGTCACCCGGGATCGCCCACCAGGAGCTCCCTTCAGACTTCCCTCCTCGCTATATCGCAATTTTGATCGAGAAGTCTTTCTTTGAGAGCCAGCTTTCGTTCTACCCGGTGAAAAGAGAGATCTGTTTCGCTGGAGAGTTCCATAATACAGCTTCCAATCTGATTAGTCTTCTGAATAAGTTCATGATAGAGGTTGATAACTCTGTTCCGGGCTGCGACGCTGTTTTGCACGGTCTTGGCCTGGAAATCTCCCATTCAATTATCAGGGGTATCTTCGATGTTAGAGCCGTAGAAGACAGAATTTCTGGCCGCGTCGAAATCGGCAGGGTCATCGAATATATCCATGCACATATGCATTCCAAGATAACCATAGGAAAAATGGCCGAGGTCGCCTGCATGTCTTCTTCACATTTTTCACACGTATTCAAGGCCGAAACAGGGAAAACGCCTCTGGACTATTTAAATGAGGTGCGCATGCGGCGGGTCAAAAAGCTCCTGATTGCGGGGGACAGGTCAATTACAGAGATCGCCCTTGAGTGCGGATTCGGCAGCCCGGCATACCTTACGGCAAGTTTTTACAAGAGATTCAAAATCACACCTTCGAATTTCAAGACAGTTAATAAAGGAAAGCAGGATTTCTAAAACATATCACAGAATACTGAAAGCCTAAAATTATGAAAATCCGTATAATTAGCGAAGCTGTTACATAATTATAAGGAGGAATCGATATGAATAAGTCTGAGATACTCGCCTTCCTGAATACCAATCCGGTTTTCCACCTTGCGACCCTGGACGGGGACAAGCCCCGTGTCCGGGGCATGCTCCTGTACAGAGCCGATGAAAAAGGGATCTTATT
Source organism: Nitrospirota bacterium (assembly GCA_021787505.1). Taxonomy (GTDB): domain Bacteria; phylum Nitrospirota; class Thermodesulfovibrionia; order Thermodesulfovibrionales; family UBA6898; genus Sulfobium. The sequence goes on from JAJYLU010000006.1 coordinate 12,187, forward strand.
CCACACCGGAAAAATGAGAGACCTCTACAAACAACTTACTGCCAACCCTCATGTGGAGCTCTCTTTCAATAATGGTAGTGCCGAAAATCTCATCCAGATAAGGATCAGCGGTACAGTTGAGCTTGTGGAGGACCTTGAGCTGAAGAAGGAGATAGTGCAAAACCGTGACTTTCTGAAACCCTTTGTGGAGCAGGCAGGATATGATCCTCTAGCTGTGTACGCCATCAAAGACGGGATGGCTTCAATATGGAGAATGCAGACCAATCTTGCTCCAAAAAAGTATGTGGAGTTGTAGGGTGATTATCACGATACAGAAATAGGCGCTATACATCTTAGTGCCGGCTTGCAAGAAAAAAAACAACTTTCCTATACTACTTATATGTTTTACGCACTGCCATTTAAAGAAGTATTTCCTCAGGGCGTCCGGGCTTACTGCCGTAGACAAAGGGGCTTCCTGTTAGCAGGTAGCGGGCAAAAGAAGAGATTTTTTGGGATCAACCCTTCAATTAAATTGTTTGGCATACTGAAATAAATGAAAAGGGGTCAAACCCTTATTTAACAGTCAACATCCTCCTCAGCTTTTCAATCACCTGTCTCTGCCGCCTGTTGCCTTATACCCTCGTGTTCCTTAAGCGTTATTTCCAGGTTTGACCCCGCAGACTTGGTCTGACAGAACTCAAGGCAACTTCTTCACAGCTGCTGCAAATTCGTCCTTTGTGAATGCCCTGAGTGTAACTGTCTTTACATTTCCACCTGCCCCAATTCCAAGCAACTGCATCAGCCCGACTTCGTCACTCGGAACGTCCACGATGCAAACATAATCGTATTGCCCCAGTACCGTATAGAAGTCAACCATCTTCCCACCCGCAGCTTCCAGTGCCCTGGCAGCATCCTGGACTCGTGCCGGCGCCTCTTTTATGGTCTTGGCTCCCTGCTCGGTTAAATTCATCAGAATTATATATCTCGGCATAATCTCACCTCTCTTTTTCTTTCAGGTCTTGTCTAAGCCCGTTCGTTAACAGGCGGAAGGAGGCGAACTATCAAATCCCCAGTATTGCAAAAAGATGGATTGCAAATCCGGAGGAGCTATGCGCTCTTGTAATTGCTTCATGGATTGTCCCCTTACTTTCCTTTTTACCACGGAAATCCTTACTCGTGAAGGTTTAAAAATATGATCGGCTCATAAGATTGTCTAATGCCCTTACGACCTGTACGGGGGGACGGGCGTTTAACTCTTTTAGGTAGGTTTACGGGGCGAATATAGGAGAGAGCTTGGGAGGAACGTTGTGTCCGGAGTGTCCTTGTGAAAGGTTGTCTGTCAAAAGGGACTTCAGCTGACCTTCCTTGGCAAAGAAAAATAAAACGTGGCCCCTTCATAGGGCATTCCTTCGGCCCATACACGCCCGCCGTGACGCCTCACAATGCGTTCGACGATTGACAAGCCGATGCCGATGCCCTCGTATTCTTTTTCGCTGTGAAGCCGATGAAAAACATCGAATAATTTATCTGCATGAGCCATATCAAAACCAGTACCATTGTCTTTAACATAATAAACATTTTCGCTGTCTTTGCTGCGTCCGCCGACCATGATGAGTGCCAAATCCTTGGCCCCAGTGAATTTAACAGCATTGGAGAGGAGATTCGTAAGTACCTGACGAATCAATATAATGTCACCATGTGCAGGCGGAAGATGCTCAATGGTCACCTCAATATTTCGTTCAGGAACCACTGCTTTAAGGTCGGCGGCGATAAGCCCTGCCTCTTTCTCGATATCTATCTCATCTATCTTCATCTCCTGTCTGCCCACTTTCGATAAATCGAGAAGTGCCAGGACAAGCTTATCCATCCTTTCTGTATGTGCTTGGATTGAATTCAAGAGTTTCTTGCTTTTGTCATCGAGCTTGTCGTAGTAGTCCTTCAGTAATATATTCGACAGTCCTCCTATTATCCGCAAGGGCGCGCGAAGGTCATGGGATACCGAATAGCTGAAACTCTCCATATCTTTGTAAGCGAGAGCAAGTTCCGAGGCCGTGAATTGCAATTCCTGATTCACTCTCCTTAAAGATTCCTCCGCTTGCTTTCGCTCAGTTATATTTTGGAGCATAGGTCGGAATACGAAAAAATAAAGTATGGGGCTCAGGAGTATTACTAATAATGTAGAATCAAGAAGGGTCTCCGTCAAACCTGATAGAGAAGCAGGCCAAAGGGCAAAAATGACAGCCATAGAAATTGATTCAGATATAAATACTGCCAATGCCACGATAAAAATCAATTTACGTGGAGATGAAGGGAAGGCCTTTTCGAAGAGTTTATTCATTTCCTAAGTATAAAACGAGATAACAGGAAGTGTAAAACCACACGTAAGAGTAAATAGCCGTCTGGTCACCTTATCTGGAAGATCTACAGCGTTTGATTCCGGTTAATACTATACACAATCATATTATTGCCAGGATATGTTAAGCATCTGGAACTATCACAAGACCCAATGGGCGTAACCGGAAAGATGGGCTATTGTCATCAAGCGGGATCTTTTTCTTACTGAAATTAACGCGGCCGCAATCGCGTGGTGCTCAGTTGCATTGTTGCTAAACTTATGTTTCTTGTGGTAATATTTAGTTAGTTATAAACCCAAAAAAAGGACTGCAGCATGGAAAAGAACAGTTTCTGGTCTCCCTATGTATCGGGTATCGGCCTCGGATTGACCCTCCTCGCCACATTTTACGTAATGGGAAAAGGTCTCGGAGCATCGAGCGCGTTTTCGATCGTCTCTGCGGTGG
>JAJYLU010000351.1 GCA_021787505.1 Nitrospirota bacterium
GAAGTCAGGCGCATTTTAGTCTGAACCATTCAGTCTCAAGAAGTGAAACAAGCGGGGGAAAAGCGGGAAAATGGTCGGGGCGAGAGGATTTGAACCTCCGACTTCACGGTCCCGAACCGTGCGCGCTACCAAGCTGCGCTACGCCCCGAACTAAAAGACCGGTACCTGAAATATTAAGTGTCTTTGCGGGAGAAAGTCAAGTCGATTACCGCGGAGCTTCTCTGCTAAACTGTCATATGGAACCCTACCGCAAGATACCGATTTTGAAGATCGCCGGCGATTCCCTGCAGGCCGCCGACGACCTGGTGGCGGTCGAAAAGAAGATCAGGATTTCGGTCAATGGAGAGAGCGTCCTCAGCCTCTATTGCAGCCCTACGATGGTGAGGGAATTCGTGGTCGGCCTCGTCCATAACGAGGGGCTGATATCCGGAGAGTGGTGCGCCGAGAGGATGACGATAGAATACGGCGACGAGATACGTGTCGATATCCCTTCTTCCGGAACAGTCAGGGAAGGGGAGCGGGTCGTCACGTCGGGCTGCGGAGGAGGGGTGAGTTTCAGCCGGGGGGATGTCGGGCGTGTGACGGACAACGCCTCATTCAGCGCCGGTGCGATCAGAGGCATATTCAGGGAGTTCCAGCACCGGTCCGATGCCTATAAGCTCACAGGAGGGGCGCACAGCGCCGCTCTCACCGACGGCGAAAAGATACTCGCCTTTGCCGAAGATATCGGGAGACACAACGCCGTTGATAAGGTGATCGGTTACTGCCTCCTCGAAAACATCTCTTTCGGGGGAAAGATCATGCTCGCAAGCGGAAGGCTTTCCTCCGAGATCGTCAACAAGTGTGCGGTCAGCAAGGTGCCGGTGCTCGCGAGTCGCGCCGCGCCGACGAGTCTCGCGGTCGATATTGCCGAAGCGGCAGGCATCACCGTCATCGGCTTTGTCCGCGGCGAGCGGATGAACGTGTATTCGGGGAAAGAGCGGATTACTTTATAAGCCCGAGGCGTTGCGGCGTTTTGCCCGGCATATTGTACGATGAGATAAATATTCGCATGCGGGATGCTGTGCGGTCGCTGCCGCGGGGTTCTTTGCTGTGGTGGAGGATCTTCACATTCGTGTCATTGCATTAATCATCATGATTGTATACATTGAAAGAAGAGAATTTCACCCGTCTGACGCCGCATCCCCGGTGGATTCATTCGGACTTCAAAGAAGGTGCCATGGAGAACGGACCGGGAGAAAGGAAAAAATAAATGCTTGAAGAAGAAAATCTCACATTAAAGAATAAGATCGTCGAGCTCAAGGAACGTCTGAACCAGATCTATTCCCACGCTGCGGTCGATGCCAATAAGAGCAAGGCCTTTGAAAGCGAGTTTTCTCTCTATCTGAAGGCCTGTGAACAACCGCGCAAAGAAAGGATGTACGGCATCAAGCTTCAGCATGACGCGACAAAGTTCGGTATGGTGGTCCTGGCGGTCGTACTGGCGTTTGCCGCGTATGTGTTCAATGTGCAGATCCTCCCCGGCATTCTCGTGCTCCTGGGATTCGGGTTTGTGGCGTGCGGGCTGATGTATCTGCTTCTCGAAGGGGAAATCCGAAGCAAGAGGGCGGGCGACTATTGTGCTCAACTGGAAACATACTTTATGCAACACCGCTGGACTTCGGAGCAGAACGAGTCGGCCAATCTGCCGAAAATTCCGCTATGGGAAGAACACAGGGTGCGGTGGGAAGAGGACCTTTTTGCCGGGGGGCGCTATGGGAAAAGGGCCGTATATGCGCCCCTGCGCGTTGCGCTGACACTGACCGATTTATTGGCACTTTTCTGTCTTCTATACTTCTTGGTTACGCACAGGTCCGAGATTTCGTGGGTTGTGATGATCGCAGGATGTCTCTCATGGGCTTCGGTTGTTGCCGTCCAGATGCTCCTCGTGCATGCGATAATCGACAAGGTCGGGAGAAGACTGCAGAAGGGGCACGAAAGCCCGGGCGGATATCAAGGGACAGTGAGCGCTCGGCGATCCGGCACCTGGGTCAGTCTCCTAAAACTCTTTTTCGCTATCGACATCATCTTTCCCGAGGAAATCGGGAAGAGACCTGCGTAAAAGGAGTGGCCGCGAACGCACTTTCTCCCGGGGAGGTATCTATTCGAAGAGAGGCAGGGAAAGCACCACCTTGGTCCCCTCGTCTTTCACCGGCTCGATCCTGATCCGTCCCATGTTGTTCCTGACCGCCTGGCTCGCGATGGGCAGGCCGAATCCGGTGCCTTCCGGTTTCGTCGAGTAAAACGGTGAAAAGAATTTTTCCATGTCTGCTGCTTCCAGCGGAGTGCCGGAGTTGAAGATCTCGATGATGACGCTATGGGGCGGCGCCCCCAAAAGATGCGAGGATATCCTCACGAAAGGGTTTTTGCGGTCGACGGCTTCCAGACTGTTTTCGAGTAGGTGCCAAAAAAGCGCTTTCACGTCTTTGCGGTCGGCCAGGACATGCGACGCTCCCTCGGCGATTTCAATCTCCATGCGGGGCCGTGAAAATTTCCCCCGCGTGAAAAGGCCTTCCAGCACTTCATCGAACAGGTCCCCGAGCGAAACCTTCTCACGCGACGGCTCCCTCTCAAAGACTTCCATATAGGTCTTGATATCGCGGACCATGTGCTCGCATTTCGTGCTCTGGGAGAATATGAACTCATACACGGGATATGCGGGGTCTTTTACATCGGCGTTCTTCATGAGCCGGTGTATGTTGCCGCCGATCACGGTGACCGGGTTCCTGATCCTGTCGGCGATGCCCCTGATGATCTCGGCGTCGCACCGGGTGGTCGTCTCTATATAGGCATCCGTTTCGACAAGGAGGCAGAAGTCGATGAGCTTGTCCACCAGGCGAATGGCCTCCGTCGCTTTTTCCGGGGGCAGTTCCGAGAGTATGACCTCCTGGCAGAATTGGCGCACCACCGAAAATCCCATGTTGGAGAACCGCTTGTCGAGGGTTATCTCGACATGCTTC
>JAJYLU010000352.1 GCA_021787505.1 Nitrospirota bacterium
GTCCGAATTCAAAGATGTCTTCAAAGCCCGGCGTTCCGACACCCTCGTACCATGGACCACCCCCTGCCTCAAAAGGGGCCTTGCCAAAACGGTCGTATTCCTCCCGCTTTTTTGAATCACTGAGAATTGCATAAGCTTCATTTATCTCCTTGAACTTATCCTCTGCAGACTTGTCGCCCGGATTCAGGTCCGGGTGATATTTACGCGCGAGCTTCCTGAAGGCCCTTTTGATATCGTCTTCAGAGGCGTCCTTGGATACTCCTAATATCTCATAATAATCTTTTACACCAGCAGCCATCTTCGCAAACCTTTCCTATAGTTCATATAATATCTATTGAGTTGATCTTTGTCAAGTCTATTTAGTAGAAGCTATACCGGAAGGTAAGGCCGAGCCAATCCGATAAGTTAATTAGATTGTATCAGAGTAAGGAAACGCGTCAAGAAAACGAGGCCTTCGGGGACTGCTAAATCGGCCGGACAGGCAATTTGTCGGGATGGGACCTTATAAGACTTCCGGACATCTCCCTCCTCAACATTTCGCGGCGATGTTCGAGAAGGATGCCGACAGTCTTCTGGGTGGCCGTAACCACGGGCACGCCAAGTATCATTCCGCTTATGCCGAACAATTTTTCGCCCACGATTATTGTGATGACGAGCAGCATCGGGTGAAGTTCCACGCTCTTGCCGATCATCAGGGGCTGTATAACGAGGTCATCCGTGAGTTTTATGGCAAGGTAGAGGAGGAGGACATTCAAAACGTTATCAAAACTGTTGAACTGCATCAACGCAACGAGACAGGATGCCAGGCATCCGGTAATCGGACCAAGATAAGGCACAATATTGGCCACCCCGCTCACTATGCCCAGTATGATGGGGTAGTTGATCCCGATCAGCGAAAGTCCCAGGGAAGCCAGCACGCCGACGAAAAAACAGTCGGCTGCAACCCCCCGGAGATATTTTCCGACAAGGATATCTATCTCGGTAATTACCGAAATAGTCGTCTCTACATAAGAGGGCGGGACCCAGTCCATTACTCTCCTGAGGATGCTCGGCCAGTCCTTGAGCAGGAAGAAAACAAAAAAAGGCACCAGGATTATCCCCATGATAAACGGCGTCAACTGTCCGAGAATCTCAGAGACATTGAGGGTCCTTTCAAGAAACCCTCCGGGGCCGAACACGTTGTCCAGAAACTTCCTGATACTTGATTCTACCACTGGGTAGTCCGCTACGCTTTTTTGAACGCTTGCCAGAATAGTGCCTTCTATCCGCGAGAATTCGGGGAGCTTCCTGTAGGCATTCACCATTTCCTGCTTAAGGCTCGGAGCGAAAAAAAGGTCTACCGAAACAACAAAGGCGGCAAAGACAATAAAAATCTGAATGACCGCAATGCTCCTTTTTATCCCCCTCCTTTCGAGGGCGCTTATGATTGAACTGAAGATATAGGAGATAAACGAGGCAGCCGTCAACATCATAAGAAGATGCGGTATATGAGAAGCCACCGCCGCCGCGAGACCAAGAACCAGGAGGATTATGACCCATCTCGGCATTTGGTGGTGCAGTCTGCGCAGATCGCCTATTGAGGGACCTTCCTTACGCCTTCCTCCGGTCACGCCGATCCCTTCTCACTGTCCTCCTCAGGCCGTTCGCAGTGGATGTAATCGGACAGGATGGAAGCCAGGTTGAGAAGGATCCTTGATGACACAGCGCTGTTCCCCCTGATAAGATCATCGAAATATGACTTGTACATGATCAAAAGAAGGGTCTCTTATTCCGCCACCACGGTCGCGAATCGGGCATACTGGTTGATCAGGGCAAGCTCGCAGAAATGAGAGCCCGGCCCTAAGACGGCAAGTGTCTTGTCGCCGGAATTAGACCGTTTGGATATCCTGACCGATCCGTCGAGGACCACGTAGAGAGCTTTACCGCTGTCCCCTTCATGAAAGATGGTATCGCCGGCGGCATATTTCTTTTCAATTAGATCGATAAGGAGCTTTCTGAGGAGGCCCTTGCCCATGCCCTTAAAAAGGGGGACTTCAGCGAGCACACGAAGATGGGATTCTTTGGCGCCGTCGAACGCCCAGGCAAAATATCTTTTCACCATTTTGCTCTCGAAGACCATCTGTGCTGAATTGTACACCATGTCAGACGCATCTGACAACACTAATCTCTGCGGTCGAAGACCTCGAATCCGCCTAACACGCCATCGTCTTCCTGTATCTTATATACTCGACAAGCCCCGGCAAACTCCCGGTCAGGATCGACAAGAACCAGGCAAACGACATCGCGGTCGCGTGGGTCGGGCTTACACCGAGAGAGCCGAAAAGCAGGACAAAAGACGCCTCCCGCACCCCTATGCCCGCAATAGAAACGGGTATTGAAGAGATCGTGGTAATAATAGGGATGAACATAAAGAAGGGAAGAAGCGGCGTATCCATCTTCAAACCACGACTCAGGACGAAGATCGCAAATATAATTACCACCTGTATGACGAGAGATATAGCGAATGTCTTCATGATCGTCCTTCCCTTGCCTTTATAAAGTTCGAAATAACCGTAGAAGCCCGTCAAAAACTTGATCCCCTTGCCGAGCTTCAGGCCGAAAACAACAAAGCTTCCCGCGACAAAAAGAAGGACTATGAGAGGCAGAATCCATTCTATGTAAGACCCTCTGAAGTATTCCAGGCCGAAGGGAAAGGCGATAATTCCGACAAACATAAGCGCCGTAAACCCTATGTACCTGTCCATGAAGACAGAGGCCACGGCAGAACCGCCCTTGCCCGTGTCCCTGTAAAGATAATACGCCTTCACCGCGTCGCCGCCGATAATGCCCGGCAGGATGTGGTTAAAGAAAGAGCCTATCATATAGAAGGACAAGAGCCTCTTGAAACTGAAGCGTTCGTGAAGGAGCAGCTGCCATCTCAGGGCGCTGATAAGAAGAGAAAAAAGATATATCAAGACGGCAAGAAGGAAAGAGAACGGGCTGATGTCTCTTAGGGAAG
>JAJYLU010000353.1 GCA_021787505.1 Nitrospirota bacterium
GCTGAGCCGTCTTGGCGTTGAGGTCACTATTGTGGAGATGGGCGAACGCCTGCTTATGAGAGAGGACGGGGAGCTGGTGCGGATACTGACGGAGCGGCTCGCTCAGGAAGGCGTGCGGATCATGACTAAAGCAAAGGCCATAAAGTTCTCACAGGAGAACGGAAAGATAGTCCTCGCGGTTGAATCCGAAAATCTGCAAAAGGAACTGAAGGCCGATACAGTGCTTGTCGCAGTCGGGAGGACGGCAAACGTGGAAGGACTCGACCTCGAAAAGGCCGGTGTGCGGTATACAGAGAAAGGGATATTGACCGACGCTTCGCTCCAGACCACGGCGCCGGGCATTTACGCGTGCGGCGATGTGGTCGGCCCTTATCAGTTCAGCCATATGGCAGAGTATCAGGCCGTCATTGCGACACGGAATGCGTTTTTCCCCCTCAGGAGAAAGGCGCGTTATGAAAACGCCGCGTGGTGCACCTTCACCGACCCGGAGCTTGCCCACGCAGGTCTGACCGAAAAGGAAGCGAAGGAAAGATACGGAGACCGCTTGAGAATCTATAGGCACGAATACAAAGACATTGACCGTGCCAGGACGGATGTCTCAGAAATCGGGATGTCAAAATTCATATGCGATTTGAGAGGTCGCCTCCTGGGCGCCCATATCCTCGGGAGCCGGGCAGGGGAACTGATCCATGAGGTCCAGCTTGCAAGATCCATGGGCATCCCTTTCTACAAACTCTATTCAGTAATTCACATTTACCCGACATATACCGATATAGTTAAGCAGCCGTCCAAGCTTTGCTATATCGACAGGCTCAGAAACAATGTCTTTCTCAAGATGCTGAGGGTATTGCTCGGAAAGAAGAAATGACTCCTGCTACTAAGAGAAAAGGGCTGTGAAACATAGTATTTCCATCATCGTCCCCGTCTTGAATGAGGCATCGATAATTCAACAGACGGTCGATCGCATTTACGGTCTGCGCCATGAAGGTGAATTAGAAGTCATAGTCGTGGACGGTAGTCCTCATGGAGAAACGGCTATGGCCATTAGCAACAGGAACGTCAAGAAGATGTCGTCCGGTCGGGGCCGGTCGAGACAGATGAATAAGGGCGCTTCGGCTGCGACCGGAGGGATCCTTTTATTTCTGCATGGCGATACACTGCTTCCGGATGACGCCCTGCAGAGCATCTGCTCTGTAATAGAGAGAGAAGAAGTCGTCGGCGGCGCTTTTGATTTAGGCATATCGTCGGACCGACCTGTTTTCAGGTTGATAGAAAAGACCGCCTCTCTTCGCTCGAGGATAACGAGAGCGCCTTATGGCGACCAGGCGATATTCATGCGGAAGGACTTTTTTGATGAAATCGGGGGTTTCAAAGACATACCGCTGATGGAAGATGTAGAGCTGATGAGAAGGGTAAGAAAAAGAGGCGGCAAGATCCGGATCGTTCGGTCGCGTGTCAAGACCTCTCCGAGGAGGTGGGAGGAAGAAGGTGTTGTGCGCTGCACGTTGAGGAACTGGATATTGATAACGCTTTATTCTCTCGGCCTCCCGCCCGAAAAACTGACGAGGTTCTACAGGTAGAACATGTTTCAGGACTGCTGCCATCCGCCCATCGGAGGGGATTGCGACGTCATCCAGGACTCAATGGCATTAGGCTCGAGCGGGTAGGAGAACAGGAATCCCTGACCATAATGGCATTTTAGGTCCTTCAACTGCGTCAACTGCTCTGAAAGCTCAAGTCCTTCGGCAATAAGGTCGAGGTCCAGATTTTGGGCCAGGGTCACAATCGTCCTCACTATCTCAAAGTTCTCGTTGTTTACGAACATCCGGGCCACAAACGAGCGGTCGATCTTCAATGCATTGACCGGAAAGCGGTGCAGGTAACTCAACGATGAATATCCGGTGCCGAAATCGTCTATGTGGATGTGAACGCCGAGATCTCTCAGTTGAAGCATAAGGGCGGTGGCCGCCTCGGGATTGTCCATTATCATGCTCTCGGTGACCTCCAGCGCGAGGGACGTCGGCGCAAGGCCGGTTTCCGAAAGTATATCGCCGACGCGCACGGCAAGGTCCGGCTGGGAAAGCTGCTTCGTAGAAATGTTCACGCTGAGCTTGAGGGGCGGGTCCGAGGGATACCTGGCCTGCCAGGCCTTTATCTGCCGGCACGACTCCCGGAGGACCCACTGTCCGACCGGAAAGATCAGGCCTGTTTCTTCCGCTAAGGGAATGAATTCCAGCGGATAGATGAGTCCGCGCCTCGGATGCTTCCAGCGGACGAGCGCCTCAAAACCAATGACGCTGTCTGTCTTCAGGTTCATAATGGGCTGGTAATGAATGAGGAACTGGAGGTGTTCGACCGCGGACCTCAAATCGGTCTCCAATTGCAGGCGCTCCGTGATGCTGGCGTACATCTTTTTATCAAAGACTTCATAGCACGCCTTGCCGTGCGCCTTGGCCTGGTACATTGCGATGTCGGCGTCACGAAGCATGTGCTCGGGTTTATCGTATTCCGCCGAGCTCATGGCGACCCCGATACTCGCAGTGGTGAATATCTCGCTTCCGCCGACATGAAAGGGCGACGCCAGCTCATTCTGTATCCTTTCGACTATCTGGGACACTTCATCGATGTCCCTGACGCCGTCAAGCAGAACAGCGAACTCATCGCCTCCGAAACGCGCAACGGTGTCGTCGGGGCGGAGACACCTAACCAGCCTCTGACTCACCGCAACTAAAAGCTGGTCCCCTATCATATGCCCCAGGCTGTCATTGATGACCTTGAAGCGGTCGATGTCGAGAAAGAGCACGGAGCACAAATAATTTCTGCGACGCCTGATTCCCCTGACGATATGTTCGAGACGGTCGATAAACAGGGCGCGGTTCGGCAGGCCTGTCAGTGCGTCGTGAAAAGCGTCGTAGATCAGCTGCTCCTCGGCCACCTTCCGCTCCGTAATGTCGGTCTGCGAGCCGACCAATCGATAAGCCTTCCGGGCC
>JAJYLU010000354.1 GCA_021787505.1 Nitrospirota bacterium
GCTCGCTGTTGCAGATCATATAGCCGATCCGGTAGGTCTTCTTCTCCTGCTTCGCGGAAGGAGCGCTGCAGGAAAGAAGGGAAAAAAGTAGGAGCAACGCAACAAGATGCCGCCGCGTTACAGACCACCCTCGATAAGCCGCTTCGGGATTACCGATATCCATACACCTTCCTTACGAAATACATTCCGGATCCGAGACCTATCACCGCAAACCCCAGATAGACAAGCGGCTTGCCGGGGTCGTACGTTATCTGAATTCCCGCGAAACGATTGCCGAAACGATCCGCGTCCGACGAGGTATTATAAAAATTAAGTTTTTCCCATGTCAACGGACTGTTGACGCCCGAAGTCCCCTCTTTGAATATGCTCGGGCCTTTCGAGATCGTCATGTCCACCCACGCACCTTTCAGCGCAGGGTCCTTGAAGGCTACAAGCTTGAAGTCATAAGGAAAATCTGGCGGAAGGTCCCGCGTGCCTTCTGTGTCGGCGGTGCCGACAAGGCGTCCCCCGAGAAACACGCTCAGTCTCAGGTTCTCTGAAGGAAATACCAGCTCATCGGCCCTTACAGTATACCCGTCGAGACTGAAGCTCTCCCCTGTCTTCAGGACAAAGAGCGCATACTTTTCACTGCCCCTGAGCACGCCCACCTTGACAGGCACAGGATAATATTGCAGGTGGATCTTCTTCACAGTAAGGTCGAACCCGAGGGGGACCTCTTTTTTCACGTCCCAGCGGTACGCGCTGTCTACCGAGGTGCCCTCATAGATGTTCGCGGTCGCGACATATCCGAATGAACTGATCACCGCTCCAATAAGGGTCACAAATACCCCTGCATGAACCACGAGGACCGAATTTGAAAGAGACCTGATCCTCTTTACAGTGCAGAAGACAAGGTTGATAGCGAGACATCCGAAGAGGATGCGGGGCAGTACGCCTACGGTAATCTCCTCTGTCTCTTTCAATGTCCGGGGTATGAGGACCGCACAGAGGGCCACCAGAAGGACTGCCGTCAGCTCTTTCGATGCGAGAAAACGAAAGAGCCTCTCAAACTTCTTTTGGGGTATCGGCACCGGCTTTGTTTTCAGATGAGCTTCTTCGACTTCAGGAAGTCTTTCGCCACTTTCTTCGGCTTCTCACCGGATTGGACCGACTTGATGAGCCTCGCATAGGACTCGTCATTGATGCTGCTGCCGAGTTTGTTGATCACCCTGGGGAGGGCCGGGAAATTCGTAAGCACCGCGGTCCTCAGGATTGTCGACGTGTACGAAGATGTCCCCCTGCCGTTGCCGTTGAGAAACCCGAAGGGCTTCAGCCAGACCATCCCCTTATCTTTTTCATAGGTCGCCTTCACCACCTCGTATGCCTTCTTTGCGTCTGCCTCCGCAGGTTTATTAAGCACGCGCAACGCCCGTGAAGTGTTTTCGACCGATATGTCCACCTCTTCCTTTCTCACAGCCTCGTAGAGGTCCTGCTCATTCCTGAAAAACTTTATCGTTACGGTCGTCCCCGTACGTTCGGTTATAAGCGTCGATAGCACCTCGGAAAGCACCTGTCCCTCCGGGGAATTCACGACCCCGATATTCAGTACCTTTCCGACACAGGCGTCCGCCGCCGGCGAAAAAAACAATACCATCAATGCCAGCATTATTGCCTTTTTCATAATCCCTTACCTCCTTTGCGTCAGGTCTCGTTCTCCGTCTTCAGCCATGTATAGTATAAACCACTCCTTGCATATCAATATACAAAATATAAAAAAGTGGCGGATGAGCTGAAAAAAGTCCTTAAAGCTGTCATTTCCGCAATCCCGAAGGCTTTCAGGAACACCACAGGGTGTAATAATTAAAAAAATGGAGTCGGGTGTGATGGGAAACGGCCATAGTCGAGGCTCCGTTAAGACACCTCCCGCTGGGAACAAACTATTTGCAGGATTGCACGGAAGGTTGCGTCTGCGTTTACGTGGATCAGGAAAATTGTCCGCCGATTCTATGGCGTTTTTCAGCATGCCCGACTCCATCTTCTACTTTCTGGCTGTCTTGCGCACGATATCCACGCCGTCTTTGTCAGCGTCAGCTGTAATTTCTCCGCTCGCGACATATGAGTCCCCCGGGGGGACCGCAACAGCGCTTCCCAGGTAATATTTCCCCTTGGGAATGTATAATGCGTACCGGCCATCGTCATCTACCCATGCCGACAGATAATCCGGCATGCCGGAGAGTTCTTTGCGTTTGCACACAACCGCGTACACCCCGACAAGCGGGGACCCCTTTTCGTCAGTGATCCTCCCGGTGATCCTGACCGAACCTTCCCTCGGCTTCTCCCGCATTCCCATGGCCTCTTTAAGGTCCGCGACCGTAAAATCAACGCCGGTCTCATTCTCCGAAGTAAGATCCACCTCCACGGGATCTCCTGAATGCTTGTCCCCCGGCATTAGCGGCCCAACGCCCTCCGTCTTCTTCAGGCGGGCGACCGCCCAGTATCTGCCGGCTGGAAGAAAAACCCGGTAGACGCCGTCGGAGTCCGTGGGAGGCGACATAAAATCAGCAGACCTTCTCACCGAGGCATTGGCGTAGACAAATACCATCGCCCCCTCGACAGGCCTGCCGGCAGCATCGGATACCTTCCCGGTCAAGAGAGATTTTTCCGCCGCAAGCGCGTCAGGACCGGCCGCCGGAGCAGCCAATGCGAAAAGATATACTAAAAGGGAAAAAAGACAAAGCCTTTTCATTTTTCCTCACTCCCTGTTTTCCCCTGCATTTTCTGAAAGCTGGAAGGGTGCGCTGCAGTCAAGTAAGGAAATGGCCTGTCGGCGTGGGGGTCGCTGATCACTCTGCCTATACCCGGCTCATTCCTGCTGTCGTAAACCGTATCGGCCGGCGGCAGGTCGCCCCACCAGTTATCCTTTGCGTCCACGTCTTCTGTATTAAAATCGCCCATCCTTATGTTGTAATCGCCGTTGGCGAAGAGGTTGTTC
>JAJYLU010000355.1 GCA_021787505.1 Nitrospirota bacterium
TTTTCCAGCCCTCCTGGGGGGTGAAATCTGGGATTTAATATTCAACGGGCACGGCATCGTTGCAGAGCTGCGGGACATCCTGCCCTACTTTATGATCGGGATATTTCTGGCCGGCTATCTGCGGACCTACAAGATCGCGGTCAAGCTTCAAAAATCAATGAGGCGTCATGGTATCCTCAGCGTCTTTCTGGCGACCTTGATCGGAATGATTACTCCTTTGTGTGCATGCGGCACCCTTACGACTGCGATAAGCCTGATATTTGCCCGTTTCCCTCTGGCGCCGGTCATGGCCCTTCTTATTACCTCCCCTCTGCTGAGTCCGACAACTTATCTCTTGACCCTGAACGACCTGGGACCGGAATGGACGGCTATCAGGGCTTTTGCGGCGTTCTTAATGGGTATTTTTGCGGGGGTGGTGACCTACCTGCTCAGGGACAAGGGCTTTCAGACAAGCGAGGTATTAATTGAAGGCGCCGTTCCAAGGGGAGACTTTCATGACAAGGCTTATCCGGATGAGCGACTGAGATGCAACTGCAAAGAGAGGTTCGGCAACCGCGTGGCCGCCAGGACAAACAAGATGTTCCTCGTTTTCCTTGCTAAGTCGTCCGAGATGCTCTGGATGGTGGGCAAATATGTGCTCGTGGGAGTTTCGATAGGCGCTGTTGTCGAAAGATACATGCCTTACGAATGGATTTACAGCCTGTTCGGGAAAAAAGACCCGCTCAGCATTGTGTGGGTCACACTCGGGTCGGTCCCTATATTTCTGCACCAGATCAGCGCATCGAGCATTCTTTATCACATAAAAAGCTCTCTTCACGGCACGCTCGACGGGGGGGCCGGGCTTGCCTTCATGATAGGAGGACCGGTGACTGCGATACCCACTATGGTAATGTTTTGGACCGTATTTAAAAAAAGGGTCTTTTTCCTCTATATGTTCGTATGTATCGCGGGCACGATCATGATCTCCTACGCATTTCAATTCTTTGTGTTTGTTCCCAATGTGGACATGGGCAACCCCCTGTTAAGAGATGTCAGGTCGGTATCCGGGGGGAGCGCATCCGTCATCAACAAACAGAACAAAGATGTGCAGATCGTTATGGACCCCGGGGGTAAGGGCATGATCGCTACCTATAGCAACTACGTGAATGGAGAAGGCGGTGTTGTATTTGATTCCGGCTTCGGAAGGTTCCTTAATGGCTTGGCAGACAAGTACGACAACCGGAAATACATAAGTAATATCGCTGATTGGCTGGAAGAGGACAGTAATTCTTCAATAAAGAAACGTATACTGATCTATGATACGTTCACCGAATCCGGACTGGACAGAAATGCTGTCAGCAGAAATGTTGTCGCGGCCCTCGAAAGAAAAGGGTTTATGGTGAGGATTACGGACAGGAGAGAAACCCCCCGGGTTTCGGAACGCTTGCTCCGGGAGTACGACCAGCTCTGGCTTTTTTTTGGGGGGGACGGTCCTGAGTTGCATTTTTCCGGCGACGAACTCGGGGCCGTTTCCCGGTTTGTCGGGGACGGAAAGGGTATGCTTGTTGTCGCCGGGGAACATCCTGACGGCTCAGATGACATAACGGCGGCAAACCAGATTTCTTCCAGATATGGCGTCGTATTTTCGGGATCTGTTGAAGATGATAGTGAGCTCCCCGTGTCCGTGTCGTCTCATTTTCTGGACAGGACATCGGCCATTCTCGGGAGGATACTAAAGTTTGCTCATAAGGCATGACGGACAAGCCAGACCCACTGAGGCTCACCGGTTTATCGGGTTGTCTTATGGGCGCTTTGTGGCCTCTGTGGTTATAATAATGTTTCGGAGGAGGAATATATGAAGGCACAGATTCTGGACACCCTGAAGCTCAGGAAGTTTGACGATGCAAGACACCACAAGGAGACTATATGGGCTGACGACCAGGGAAGTATAAACCTCATTTGCATGAGGCAGGGACAGGAATTGACGACGCATACTCATCACGGAAATCATATCTGGATAGTGGTGGAAGGCAGCGGGGAATTCTTTTCTGGCGGGGATTCGCAGGTTATCGGCGCCGGCAAGATAGTTGTTGTTCCGGAGCTTGTGCAACACGGGATACGCAATACCTCAAAGGAGGACCTCGTTATCGCCTCCATTACGGCGGCAGGTGACTGACATGACGAGATATTACAGAAAACCTGATGCCATGTGGCGGGAAGAAGAGGCATCGAAGAACCTTGTTATGAAAGGATTTGAAATGGGAGAAGACGTGGCCGAAATAGGCACATCTATAATCCTTTCCTCGGGGAAGATGCATGCCCTGAATGTCCTCGGCACCGAGATTTGGAAATTGTGTGACGGTAAGACCGGAGAAGAAATCATCTCTATTCTCAGCGACGGTTTCGACGTGGAAAGGGAAGTCCTGGAGAAGGATGTCATCGCATTTCTGGAAGACTTGAAGGAGCTCGGCCTTGTCTATGAAGAATGAATGGATACCGTCTGCGCCTGTAACCGTCAACTGGGCAATTACAAACAGGTGCAATTTCATGTGCAGACATTGTTACAGCAGGGCCGATACGAATGAGGAACTGGGCTTTGAGGAATTGCGCTCTCTTCTCCTGAAGCTTGGGAGCGCAAAGGTCTTTTCTGTAAATTTCGGGGGCGGAGAGCCCCTTATGCGGAGCGATATTTTCGATCTGGCTGCGAAGGCGTCGGAACTCGGGCTTGCGGTATCGATGAACAGTAACGGGTTTCTGATTGACGAACCGACTGCGCAGAAATTGAAAGAAGCGGGCTTCCGGAAGGTCGGGGTGAGTCTGGACAGTTCTGTCCCGGAGGTCCACGATGAATTCAGAGGAGTAAAGGGAGGCCACAGAAGGGCGGCTGAGGCATTGAGATATCTGAAGGAAGCCGGGATAGAAACTTCCATTTCTTCAGTTATATGCAGGATCAATGTGAAAGATATTGAAGGCCTGATCAATCAAGCG
>JAJYLU010000007.1:0-9486 GCA_021787505.1 Nitrospirota bacterium
TTTCTTCAAAGGCGAGCCTGAGTTCATCGAAAAGCCTCGATCCGGAGAGCCGTTCGAAGAGGTCCATCTGGATCGCCGACTTGATCAGGTTCTCGGTGTGCTTGCTGAGCTTGAACCCGAACCTCTCCGCGAACCTCACCGCCCTGAAGGCCCGCGTAGGATCTTCCACGTAACTGAGGTTGTGGAGGACCCTGATCGTCTTGTCCCGCAGGTCGCGCTGGCCCCCGAAGAAATCTATCAGCTGCCCGAAATCGCGGACGTTCAGCTTTATCGCAAGCGTATTGATCGTAAAGTCCCTCCTGTAGAGGTCCTTTTTTATCGACGACATCTCCACTTTCGGAAGCGCGGCAGGGGATTCGTAATACTCGGTCCTCGCCGTGGCCACGTCCAGCTTCTGGCCGTCCAGGCTGATATTGGCCGTGCCGAATCTGTGATGAGACCGCACCTTCGCCTTCAGTCTCTCCCCGAGTTCCTTAGCAAAACGGATCCCGTCGCCTTCTATGACAAAGTCAATATCGAGGTTCGCCTGCCCGAGAAGGAGGTCGCGCACGGAGCCGCCGACGAGGTACGCGTTGACTCCCATATCCTCGGCGACATTCCCCGCAAGCAGCAGGATGCGGTACACCGACTCCGGAAACCTCTCCTTCAGCCACACGGCGAGGTTCCTGCCGGAGGGCGCCCTCTCGAACACGTCCTCCTTGCTGATATGCCTCTTCCTCAGAAATTCCTCATAAAGCACCCTTAAAAGATCGGTCCTCGTGATGGCGCCGACGATCTTGCTCTCCTCCACCACGGGCATGAACCTCTGGTTCTGTTCGATCATGGTCGCCTCGATTTCCCTGATCGGCGTGTCCTTGCCGACCGTGGCCGCATCGGAAGTCGAGAAGTCGACGCACTTGTTATTCTTGAAACCGTGGAAGAGGGCCTTTTCGACGATCTCCCTCGAAATCAGGCCGATGAACTTTCCGTCCCGGAGGATCGGCAAAACGTTGACGCCGTAACGGGTCATCATGTCTTCGGCCTCCTTGAGGCTGCTGTCCCACTGGATCGTAATTACCGGGCTATTCATGATGTCCGAGGCGACCTTTCCCGTTTTCACATGGGTGTTGAGAAGTTCCCTGATCCGGTCATCCACCACCTCCAGGGAAGCCTCCTTTATGGTTGCCGACGCCGCGGTCGGGTGGCCGCCGCCCCCGAACTCCTTCATCAGCTCCGCAACGTCCAGTTCAGGCACCCTGCTCCTCGCCACGATCAGTATCTTCCCTTCCATGTCGAGAAGCAGGAGCACGGCATCGATGTCTTCCATCTCCATCACCCTGTGCGCAAGATGGGCCGCGTCCCCAAAGTAAGAGTCGCGGGATGCCTTCGTGATGACGATCCTCAGCCCCCTCAGCACTACTTCGGTCGAGGTCTTGACGAGTTCATTGAGCAGTTCGAGTTCCTCTCTGTTCAGCCCCATCTTCAGGTAACTCGAAACAATATTCAGATTCGCCCCCCTCTTGAGGAGGTATGAGACGGCCAGAAGGTCCCGTTCAGTCGTCGAGGGGAAAAGGAGGGAACCGGTCTCTTCGTAGATCCCAAGCGCAAGGACGGTCGCTTCCATCGGGGACGGATGCAGTTTTTTCTCCATCAGGAGTTCCGTGAAGATCGTCGCGGTGGCTCCGACGTCCTCGGTCTTCTCTACCTCGCCCCGTATATCGTTCTTCTCAAAAGGGTGGTGGTCGAAGATATGTATCTTGACCGCCCTGTTGTGAAGCAGCGGAGCCAGCGGCCCTATTCTGTCGGCATGCTTCGCATCCACTATGATCAGATGGGTGACTGCGTCTGGATCGATGTCCTTCAGCCGTTTGATTTCCACCGGGTTGAAGACCTCGATAAAGTCGCGCACCTTGCGCTCCTGCGAGCCCGGGAAAACGATCTCTGCCCCGGGATAGATCTTCTTCGCCGCCATCATCGAGGCAAGAGCGTCGAAATCGGCGTTTATATGGGACGTGATCAGCTTCACGGGACCCCCCCGGCTTATCTTCTACTGTCCGTAGATTGCCACGCGGTTTCTGCCGCTGTTTTTTGCGGTGAAGAGGGCGTTGTCGGCGAAGGCGATAAGTTCGTCGTGCGTCTTGATGCCTTCGTCAGGGAAGGCAGCAACGCCGGCGCTCACAGTAAGGCCGCCCTTGTTCTTGAGGCTCCTGAACTTATGTTTCCTCACAAATTCACGGAGCCGCTCTGCCTCTGAAACCGCGCCGTTAAGCGGGGTCTGGGGCAGCAGGAGGATGAACTCTTCTCCTCCATAACGGGCCAGTACATCGCTCTTTCGTGAATGCTTCTTCAGGAGCTGCGCGAATTCCCTGAGTACGAGGTCGCCCGTCTTATGCCCGTAAACGTCGTTGACCTTCTTGAAATGGTCGACGTCAAGCATGAGGCAGCTGATCGGCAATCCGTATCGCACGGCCCGGCTGAACTCCTCGATGATGCGGTGGTAGAAGTACCTCACATTATAGATGCCGGTAAGGAAATCGGTGATGGCGAGCTTTTCGAGCCTCGACTTTTCGTCTTCCACCTGTTCGAAGAGAAAGGCATTATAGAGCGCGTTCGCGGAGGCGTTAGCGATCGTGTTCAGCAAGCGGATCTCGTTTTCACTAAAAGAATGCCCCGCCCTCGAAGTTCTCAGAAATAGCGTCCCGATCACCTTGTCCCTGAAGAAGATGGGGATGACGAGTATCGAGCGTATGCCGAGGGGTGCAATAATATCCCTCACGCCGGCCATAAGCGGGTCGGTAGAGACATCCTTGATGATGACCGCCTTCTTCGAAGTGAGCGATTCCACGATCTCCGGGTACTTCCGGAGGTTCAGTTTGATGCCCGCGACACGCGGGTCCTCGAAGCTCGCCACGACAAAGGCGGACCGGCGAAGCCAGTCAACCCGTATCACCGAGCAACGCGTGACAGGCATAATATCGGCGATCTTCCTGACGATCCGGTAAAGAAGTTCCTTCGGGTCGAGCGTCGAAGAGATTAGTTGGGTGAGCGCCACCACGGCCTCGAGTTCCTTCATCTCGCCCGCCAGTTTTTCGAGCGCGTATTTTTCGAGGATGGCGGACTCGATCTTAAATTCCAGGTCTCTGTCCAGGTAGGGCCGGTAGAGATAATGCTTCACATTACGGGCAATGACGTTTTCGACGCCTTCCCTGACGTCCCCGGAGATGACGGCGATGGTCGGGCATTTGGTGATCTTGTCGGCGACCGACTTCAGGAGCGAAGCCTCTACGATCACCGCCGCCGGCATTTTTTCCCCGACATTTTTTGAAAAAATGTCCGCCTTCGCGTAATACGTCGTCTTGTAAATTTTACATCCCTTAAAGAACGTCCTCAGAAATCCAAGAACGGCGCTGCCCTTTGCAATTACGGCGACTTCCTTTTGTGCCATGCGCCTTTGCTCTCCCTCGGTGACGGTAGTACATTAGTAGATATTTTGCGTTATATTATTGCCGTTTTCAGCCAAAGTGTCAATTGAAGCGGGAGTAATCCCGCGGGTTTGACACCGGTCCGACGATTTCTTATACTTCAGGTATGCTTAGGATAGCGGTAATCGACGGCCAGGGCGGCGGGATAGGCAACCTCATCGTCAAGCGGCTCAGGGAGGAGTTCAAAGAGACGGTCGAGATCATCGCACTCGGCACAAACGCCGCGGCAACGACGTCGATGATGAAGGCGAGGGCGAACAAGGGCGCAACGGGGGAAAACGCCATCGTCTGGAACTCACAGCGGGTCGATGTCATCGTGGGGCCCCTCAGCGTCGTACTTCCTGATGCGATGCTCGGGGAGGTTACGGCAAAGATGGCATCGGCGGTAATTGCGTCGGGGGCCAAAACGATACTCCTTCCTTTGAACCAGGAAGACCTCGAGATCGCCGGAGTGAACAGGGAGCCGCTTCCGCATATGATAGAGCACATCGTATCAAGGATAAAGGAGATCGAACATGTGTGAGGCAAACGCATACATCTACAAAGACGGCGCCGAGGAACTCTACCTGGAAAACGTCGATGTCATGAAGCCCGAGGAGGGGAAGATATTCCTGAAGAACCTCTTCGGGGAGCAGAAGGTCTTCGAGGGACAGATCAGGGAGATCTCGCTCCTTCGCCACAAGATCTTGCTTGAAAAGAAATAGCCTCCCGGGGCGCATGCCTGCTTGTGAGAGTTTTTGGGGGGTCCTGCAATTCGGGCGTTTAGGAAGGCTGATGCAAAAAGTTGCATCTCCGGAAAAAACTTAGTAGTATCTTATTGTTGCCCTGAAATGGGAGCGCATCGGGTTCTGGTGTCCCGCACGGCCTTCAAAGCCGCTGTTTCCGGTTACAAGCCGGAAGGGTGGGTTCGATTCCCACACGCTCCCGCCAGAACTATTGTGAGTAAAGGCTTTCCC
Source organism: Nitrospirota bacterium (assembly GCA_021787505.1). Taxonomy (GTDB): domain Bacteria; phylum Nitrospirota; class Thermodesulfovibrionia; order Thermodesulfovibrionales; family UBA6898; genus Sulfobium. Next base: position 4,418 of record JAJYLU010000007.1, read on the forward strand.
TCCTGATTATGTAAAATAAAACCGTGAACAGAATCATTGTCGATGTTCTTTTTAATTTTACATTTTTACGACACTGTCAACGGACAATAAGGCATTCCAAATTTCTCGAAAATCTTCTTCTTGTTGATTTCCTTCGACCTTTGATTCTATGATTATGTATCGTTCTTCGTTATCTTGGTGCGATAATGATTAGGGGAATTTCTTTCTTGGATTCATCAGGATACATACTGCATCATGCATCCAAAGAGCCGCTTTACGATTAAGACGCAATGCCTTAACTGGAGTGAAACAACCATGAAAAAGTATTTTTTGTTCGTTTTTTTCACCTCTTTAATCTTTTTTTCGGGTGCACTCGGCACTGCAGCCGCCGTGCAGAAAGACCTGAGATTCGCCATAACAGGCGCCGTGGCCTCAGACCCGTCATTCAAAAATTACAGGGAATTGACAACCTATGTAGCAAATAAAGTCGGAAGGCGCGCGGTCTTTATCTCGGGGTTGACTTATGGGCAGGTGGACCGTCTGTTTGTCGACGGTCAGGTTGACGTGGGGTTTCTGTGCAATTGTCATTATGTCCGGCGAAAGGAAATGTCGAAGTTTGAGCCGATTGTCGCTCCGGTCATAGAAGGATACGGAAAACCGAAGTTCCGGGTTTATGTCATCGTCAGGAAAGACAGTGAGATCAAATCGCTGAATGATCTGAGAGGAAAGTCGGTCGATTTTGCGGACCCGCTGTCGACCACGAGCGTCTATGCGGCTTATATGTTACGCAAGAGACATGAAACGATCAAATCCTTCTTTGGAAAGGCAATTTATTCCGGGAGCCATGATATGACCGTTCAGCTGGTGGCCAGCGGGATGGTCGACGCGGGTTTCATCGACGGGCAGATTTGGGATTACCAGCAGGAGGTCCATCCACAATACTCTTCAAAGACGAGGGTTATTTATAAGTCGGGGGAGTTTACGGTCCCGCCGGTGGTGGTCAGCGGGACAATGGACAGGACGCTCAAGGGGCAACTGACAAGCGTCTTTCTCGATATGCACAGGGAGGCAAAAGGAAGGGAAATATTGAGAAAATTGCGGATAGAAAAATTCGTGCAGATTAAGGATCAGGATTATCAGGATGTTCGGCGTCTCTATAGCACGGTGAAAGGCAACTTTTAGAAAAGCAGCCATGGCAAACAGAAGAACAATATCACTGAGAACAAAGATCAGCGCGGTGACCACCTTAACGATAATCGTGGTTGCTCTCATGCTGGGCGCTCTCAATACCTATAATCAGCTCAATCACATCGGGAGATTCGAGGAAAGATTTCTGCGCGATTCCGCAAGAAGCGCATCCGCTATTTCTCATGCGATTATGCCCCATCTGGTCTCCAATGATTTTGTTGCCATGAACAATCTGGTCGCCTTTTACAGCAAGCGGTCCGATCGCCTATACGTCCTGGTTGTGGACAACAATAGCCGGATCCTGGCGGACAGCGAAGAGGGGAAAATCGGCGGAACTTTCCAATCGCTCCCTGCATACAAGACAGAAAAAATCGGACAGGGGACCATCAGGAGATTCATGCGGTCCGGCAAGGGGGCCGTTGAAGTATCTTATCCGGTAAAAGCCGGTGACCTCATCGTCGGCAATATTGTGATGGGACTGAATATGGACTGGATGGAGGAGGAAACGGGTGTTATAAAAAAGACGATGATGGCTTCAACGGGGATTGCGCTTGTCGTAATTTTCCTGGGCATCTTGCTGACATCCGCGCTGGCTGACAGGATATCGCGTCCGATTCGGCTCCTGACGCAAGCTGCAGAAAAAGTCGGCGGGGGTGATTACAGCCAGAGGATAAACGTCAAGAGCAATGATGAAGTCGGGCTGCTGGCAGATACCTTTGACGCCATGCTCGGGCAGTTGAGAAACGCCAGGATGCATTTGGTAGAGAAAGACTATCTGGACTCGATACTCGCTACCATGAGGGACGCCCTGATCGTGGCAGATCCGGAGGGTCGGATCGAGATGGTCAACAAGGCGACGCTGAATTTACTGGGATATCGGGAGGACGAGCTTGTGACGCGCCAGCTAAGAACAATTATCTCCGATGCGCAACCGGGTGAGAGGGGGATCGAAGACCTGATCGGGCAGGGGCTTATCGGCGATGATGTCGAAATATCCCTGCTTTCAAGGGATGGGCGGAAGATACCCGTGCTCCTTTCGGGGGCCGTACTGGAGAACGAGGGCAAGGTGATGCGAATAGTCTGTGTGGCAAAAGACATCAGCGAACGCAACAGGGCTGAGGATCAGATCAGGGCGTCCCTCCGGGAAAAGGAGATCCTTTTAAAGGAGGTCCATCATCGCGTAAAGAACAACCTTCAGGTGGTGGCAAGCATGCTCAACCTGCAGTCGAGATATCTGGAGGACCGGAAGGCAAAGGCAATGTTTGAAGACAGCCAGCGACGCATCGAATCCATGTCGCTTATACACGAAAAATTATACCGGTCGAAAGACCTGGCGAGGATCGACTTCAGGGAATACATCGACGACCTGATGGGCAGCGTGACGGCATTGAACGGCGGTTCAGACCGGCTAAAGATCAGGGAGGACATAGGGGAAGTGGCACTGGATGTCAATAAAGGGATACCCTGCGGCCTCATCATCAATGAGCTGGTATCGAACGCTCTCAGGCACGCATTCCCGGACGGACGGAAAGGGATAATTGAAGTGGGGATGCACAGCGACATCAGCGGCAGGATATCGCTTGTCGTGAGCGATAACGGCACTGGTTTCCCGGAGCATATTGATTTCAGAAATACGCAATCGCTCGGCATGCAGCTCGTAACCTCACTTGTGAGTCAGCTCGACGGAACGATAGAACTGGATAAGAGCGAAGGGACCGCTTTTACCATAACCTTTCATACATAACAGAGTTCGGAGGCAATGATCTTGTCAAAAGGGAAGATACTGATAGTCGAAGTTTATTATGCTGCTGCGTGACACTGCCTTTACCAGGGCTGAATAACCAAGCACAAGCAAAAACCGTGAACCAAACGGTGAAAAGGGCATTTTCCGAGGTTGGAATATCTTGCAATATCAATAAGTTATAAGATGTTTCGTATGGTTCGATCCAACACGCTCTCGCCATAAACTCCTTGTAAATAAAGCTTTTATCTCCTGTTTATGTCAAATAAAGCCATGAAAAGGCAGGAAAATGAGCGGTTTCATCTGAAAACAGTTGACGAAAGGCTCATTTTGTGATATTTAAAGAATTGACGGCGGAATTGTTTCGATAAAAAACAGGGTTACGTGAGGAGGGGCATTTAACAGTATTGCCGCGGGAAAAAACAGACGAGAAAAAGCCATATGACAATGCATAATCATGAAATGAGGAAGTTCATTTCGATACTGATGGAATCACCATATATGACTCTTTCTCTGACCGAAAGACAGTCTCTTCTGGAAAAACTGCCACAAAGTTATCCCCGTTTCGATGATGAGGACGATGCAGGGAAGGAAGACGACGTTGAATAAGACCGACAGGAATAAATCCGAAACATTTTGGACGGCCGCGGCGAAAAGCACAGCAGAAGATCAGAGGAGAGAAGTTAGGGAGCGGGCAATTGGGGATATCCTGTGGTCCTACGTCACTGATAAAGACGAAAATTGTTTTAAAGGCACCATAATAAACGAGAGCGAATCGGGGCTGTGTCTTCTCACACTTGCACCTATAAAGGTGGGCTCCATACTGAGGTTTTACGGTGAGGGCCGGGCAGCAGTAAGAGATGCCACTGTTATATGGTGCAAGAAAGGCCCTGCCAACATATATCAATCCGGCCTTTTGCTCAGCGAATTATAGTCCGAATCCCATTGCAGAATGCCATTTGCGGGAAATTAGGTAATCGGGCAAAAAAATAGAACCACACGGGAGAGGATTTAGCTTTTGGGCCTTGTTGAACCCTACCGTTGTGTTAACGGATATCCATTTCCCTCGTATGGCTCCAGGATCTCTGCCTTCTTATCGGAATCTCCAGATCCGGGAAAGGCGAGAACCTTTTTCCGCCTCCGGACTTTCCCGGTGCCAGTTCCTTTGTTAAAGGTATGGCCGCCGGTTGAGTCCTCTTCGGTTACTCGGCCTCTGTCTTCCCTGGATCCAGATATCCTCTATTTTTATTATATTCCTTTGAGGCGCGACTTTCAAATTACGAATGCAAAAAGCAGCCTCTAACAATTTGATATCATTATATTATTTCAGGCACAAAAAGATGCTTTCGCTTTTTGGCAATCACCAATTCTCCTCATCCGATACTCGCCAGAAACCTCCGCCCGTAATCCCTAGTCACGATCCTCTCATCGCAGATGATCACCCTGCCCCGGTCATCTTTTGCCCGGATCAGCCTGCCGAACCCCTGCCTGAACTTCAGGACGGCCCTGGGGAGTGAATAGTCGCGGAAAGGGTTACCTCCCTTTTTCCTGATCTCCTCTGTGCGTGCAACAACGATCGGTTCCGTCGGCACCTCGAAAGGCAGCTTAGTGATGACGAGGCAGTTCAGCGAATCCCCCTTTACGTCAACCCCCTCCCAGAACGAATCGAGACCGAAGATGACGCTGTTCGTGCTTTCCCTCATCTCCCTGAGCATTTTCCTGTTCGGCAGCTCGCCCTGCAGCATCGGGTTTAGGCCGGCGGAGGAGAGTTTCTCCGCAGAAATATCCCAGGTCTTCCTCATTACTTCTCTTGAGGTGAAGAGCACGAGGGTCCCGCCCTCTTCTTTTGTCGACTCTCGCAGGACCGTTTCCGCAAGTTTCTCTACCCCCTTTTCCGTCTGAAGGTCGATGCCCCTCTCGATACCCACCTCGACCTGGTTCCTGATATCGAAGGGAGAAGCTACGGACAATGTTTCCGGCCGGTCGAGACCGAGAATTTCTTCGATCAGCCCGAAGTCTCCGGCGACCGAAAGTGTTGCAGATGTCAGAATAACCGAGCTGTAGTCAGGCATTAGATTCCTCCTGACGAACTCGGAGGGGTATATGGGTGACATCCTGAGAGCGGTCCGCCTGTCCTCGACCTCGGCCCACCTGACGAATC
>JAJYLU010000007.1:9496-14762 GCA_021787505.1 Nitrospirota bacterium
ACGGAGCCTGAGGATCGCGGCCTTCAGGTCCAGTTCTTCGTCCTCGGTAAAAAGTCCGACGACCGAGGCCCTTGTTTTTTCGAGGAGCGATCTTATCGAAGCCGACAGTTCCGACAGAGAGTCACTCAGCCTGAATGTTCCCTTTATGATCTTCCTGTTTTCGGATGCCGACCTCACCTTGCCGAAAAAGACCCCGATTTCGACCCTCAATGCCTCGACGTCCGGAAAGAGCACAGGCGTCTTCGAAAGAAGCCCCTTATAGACACCCCTTTGATCGATCCTAAGTAATTCATTTAGGATTTTGTCGAACCCCCTGTCCGACAGATTGAGCCCTATCTGCTCGGAAACGATGCTGTCCAGCGCATGTCCCTCATCGACCACCAGGACCTCCGCCTTAGGAAGGATTTTCTTGTCCTCCGGCATCATGGCGTTGATCGTAAGCAACGCATGGTTGGTGACCACAATGCTGGCTGCCTCCCATTTCTGCCTTGCCACGAAGTAGAAGCAATTTTTGAAGTGGATGCACTTTTTCCCTTTGCATGCATCGGAATCTGCGCATACCTTCTCCCATATCAGGGGCCTTTTGTAATTATGATAATCTTCTCTGTCGCCGGATGCGGTCTCCGCCGCCCAATCGAGCATATTTTTATGTTCGGCTGATTCTTCAGTGTTGTCTGGATGGAATGCATGCAGGCGTCTGAGGCAGAGGAAATTGCTCCTGCCTTTCGCGACGGCATAGCCGAAATCCTTCAGGGCCGACAGCAGCTTCAGGTCTTTCGATGCAAGCTGCTCCTGCAGATTGATAGTCCTCGTCGAGACGATCGCTTTTTGGCCGGAGAGGATAATCGGGACCAGGTAGGCGAAGGTCTTGCCGGTGCCGGTACCGGCCTCGGCGACGAGCGTACCTCCGGCATCGATGGTCCCTGCACAGGCGTCCATCATCGTTAGTTGCGGGTCCCTGAGTTCATAGCCTTCCATCGACTCCGCCACCGTATGGGCCAGGAAATTTCTTGCTTCATTTGAGAGTTCCGGATTCATGACTTATATTATATTTGCTCGGCCGCTATATACTCCAGACGTCATTCTTTCCTCCCGTGGCTGAATACCCCTATTTCTGCTATACTTCGAAAAGATGACGATGCGCTTTTTTGCGGACAGGAAACCGGGAAAGATATGACTTATCAGGAAAAAATATTGGTCGTTGACGATGAGCCCGACATTGTGGAACTGGTCGCATACAATCTGCAAAAAGAGGGATTTATCGTTTCCTCTGCCTCTGACGGGGAAGCGGCGCTCGCAAAGATAAGGGAAGAGAAGTTCGACTTCATTGTCCTCGACCTCATGCTGCCCGGAATGCCCGGTATGGAGATCTGCCGGGTCCTCAGGAACGATCCCAAGACTAGAAACCTGCCTGTCATCATGCTCACCGCCAAGGGCGAGGAGGTCGACAAGATACTCGGCCTCGAGGTCGGCGCCGACGACTATCTGACCAAGCCGTTCAGTCCAAGGGAGCTTCTTGCCCGCATAAGGGCGGTCATGAGAAGGACCTCGGGTAAGAAAGAAGACGAAAAGGTGATACGCATAGGCGATCTCACGATTAACAAGGAAACCTATACGGTAATGAAGCGGGATCTCCCCCTATCCCTCAGCTCCACAGAATTCAGACTGCTGCTCTATCTTGTCGAGAGAAAGGGCAAGGTCTTCAACCGCGACCAGCTTCTTGATGCGGTATGGAAAGACGAGGCGTTCGTGGAGCCGAGAACGGTCGATGTACATGTGCGGAGGCTGCGCACCCAGATCGAGGACGACCCCGCAAATCCGAAATACCTCAGGACGAAAAGGGGCATCGGCTATTACGTGGATGCGGCGCTATGAAGGTAAGGATATTCAGGCGGATATTCCTGGTCTACGTCGTCGTGTTGCTGATGGCAGGGCTCTTTACGGAACTGTACATTACCTCGGCCGTCAGGGAAAATTATATCGACAATCTGAAGGAGCATCTCTCCGGGACGATAAGCCTCATCGCACAGACGGCCCCCTTCAATAAGCCCGACATCGATGATCTCTGCAGGACGTTGAAAAGTGAGGTCCACGCGCGGGTAACGGTGATTCTCATGGACGGAAAGGTCATCGGCGATTCCGATCATGATTCGGCCACCATGGAGAATCATGCGGGCCGCACCGAGGTGCAGCAGGCTGCTCTCCTCGGCACCGGCTTCGTGGTCCGGCATAGCGACACGCTGAATTACGACTTCCTTTACGTGGCAAAAAAAATCAGTCATGACGGGACCGAAGAGGGTTTCATCAGGCTTGCCGTGCCCCTGAAGGAGATCGACGTGGCGGTAAACCTCCTCAGGTTGAAGATCATATTTGTCATGCTCGCCGTCTTGTTCGTAACGTGGGCCGTTTCGGTCTGGCAGACCGACCATCTAAGGAGACTGCTCCACCAGATAACGGATTTTTCCCGATCTTTATCGAAAGGGGAGATAGACAAAAGACTTTTTCTGAAGAAGGCGGGCGAATTTACCGAAATCGCGGACAATCTTACCGCGATGTCAGCGGCGCTGCAGGAGATGATGGCGCAGGGCGAAGAGGAGAGAAACCGGCTGAGTGTCATCCTCAGGAGCGTGCCTGATGCCCTCCTGATCATCGACGCAAGGGGCATCGTGACGCTTTCGAGCGCATCGGTGAAGGATTTTTTCGGCGAGGTCCCTCCGGCGGGCGCGCTGTTCGCCGAAGTCGTGAGAAACCATGAGTTCACCACGCTGATCGAAGAAGTGCGAAAAAACCGCGTCCCCGGCATGTCTCAGTTTACGATCGAATCTCCTGACGAAAAGCACCTGGCCGTCAGGGTTTCCCCTCTCTTTTACAGAGAAGGCGAACTCTCCGGTTTTGTCGCGGTCTTCCACGATATCACCGAGATCAAGAAACTCGAGCAAGTCAGAAAAGACTTCGTCGCAAATGTCTCGCACGAACTGAAGACGCCGATCACCGCGATCATGGGATTTGCGGACACCCTCCTCGACGGCGCCCTGTCCGATCCGGACAATGCCGCAAGGTTCGTACAGACGATAAAATCGAACAGTGAACGTATCAATGCGCTCGTCGACGACCTGATGACGATCTCGAGGATAGAACTCGGTGTCATAAAGGTCGAAAAGACCCTTACTGATGTACAGGGAGTATTCGAGAATATCGCCGAACTCTTCAGGGCCAAGGCCTCCGCCAAGAACCTCTTCCTGAAGATTGAGGCAGACCCGTCGCTTTTGCAGGTCGATGCGGACAGGAACCGGCTTCTCCAGATACTCACCAACCTGGTGGACAACGCGATCAAGTTTACCGAGACCGGAGGGGTAACATTCGGCATCGACAGTGGCAGGGAAACCGGAAGTCCCTTCCTGTTTGTCGAGGACACCGGCATAGGGGTCCCGGCGAAATTGCTGCCGAGACTCGGCGAAAGGTTCTTCAGGGTCGATCCCGCCAGGTCGAGGAAGATGGGAGGCACCGGACTCGGGCTTGCGATAGTCAAGCACCTGGTGAAGGCCCACGGCTGGAGCATGAAGATAGAGAGCGTGCAGGGCAAGGGCACAAAGGTAAGCATTCTCATTTAACCGAAATGTAACAATCCTTTCACACTGCCGCAATACATTCTCCGTATACTCTCGTTATGATGCATGCGTGCGAGAATACTGTGAGGTGAGCAGGGCCGGCAGACAGAAAATACTCGTGGTGGACGACGAACAGGACATCATCGAACTCCTGTCATATAATCTTATACGGGAAGGCTTCGATGTCTCCGCAGCTACGGACGGCGAAGAGGGGCTGAAAAAGGTCAGGGAGGAAATATTCGATATCGTGATACTCGATCTGATGATGCCGGGCATGCAGGGCATGGAACTCTGCCGCATACTCAGGAACGATCCGAAGACAAGAAACATCCCTATCATCATGCTTACCGCAAAGACAGATGAGGTGGACCGGATTCTCGGCCTCGAGATGGGCGCAGACGATTACCTGACGAAGCCGTTCAGCGTAAGAGAACTCGTCGCGCGCATCAAGGCTGTATTAAGACGGTCCACAAAGACGCCTTCAAACGAAGAGCAGATCTCCGTCGGCGACCTTGTGATCAATGCTGAGACGTATTCCGTCATGAAGAGGGGCGTGACGCTCAGCCTCAGTCCTACGGAGTTTAAGCTCCTTATGTTCCTTGTGGAAAGGAAGGGCAAGATATACAACCGCGAACAACTCCTGAACGCAGTCTGGAAAGACGAGGGGTATGTCGAGCCGAGGACCGTCGACGTCCATATCAGCAGGATACGCACGCAGATAGAAGACGATCCTGCAAATCCGGTTTATATAAAAACAAGAAGAGGCCACGGCTATTACTTTGAGGACAACCTGCCTGAAAGAGACTAATCCTCGTGGGCCGTTTCTGTGGGGAGTAGCGACTTCTGCCTTTCAGCTCGAGGGCTCGCCACATGCCGACTGGACGTCCTGGGACGAGATATTAAGTACCAAGCCGACAGTCACCAATCACTATGAACTCTACCGGGAAGATCTCGCCCTCCTGAAGAACCTCGGAGTCAATGCCTACCGCTTCTCCCTGGAGTGGAGCAGGATACAGCCTCGCGAAGGCGTATGGGACGAAGGGGCCGTTGCACACTATCAGGAGATCATCAATACCCTGCGGAGAGACAACATAGCGCCGATGGTGACCCTGCATCACTTCACTCATCCGCTCTGGTTCATCAAGAAATACCCCTGGCATGAAGACGCATCGGTCGAGCGTTTTTTGCGCTACGTCGAGAAAGTACTTCCCGCCCTGAGGGGCGTCCGTTACTGGATCACCTTCAACGAACCGTATGTCCTGGTCCTTGCCGGCTATTTCGAGGGATGCATCCCGCCCGCGCTGAAGAATGTTCCCCTCGGGGTCAGGGCGCTGAAAAACATCCTCACGGCCCACGCAGCGGCATATGATATCATCCATGCCGGATGTCCGGACGCTCAGGTGAGTGTGGCGCACAATATGGCCGCGCTCGCCCCCTGGAAGAGGTGGAACCCTCTGGACAAACTCCTTGCTCGAGTTGCGAAATATTTCTACAATCACTCCCTGCTTGATGCCTTTCTAACTGGGGCACTAAGGATCAAATTCCCTTTTAAAGAGGAGCTGCTAATTCCTGTGCCGATCAAAGGCAAGCTCGACTTCTTCGGCGTAAACTATTACACGAGGATCCATATGCGGTTCAATCCGTTCAAGAAGATGGGG
>JAJYLU010000356.1 GCA_021787505.1 Nitrospirota bacterium
TGACTTCGAGGAGGTTCCCCTCCGTATCTACGATAAATATAGCGTCGGACGATTCATCCATCAGGGCCTGATATTTCTTCTGAGACTCCCTGAGCGCCTCCAGTAATTGTCCCTGTTCATCCCCCGGCATTAGACAGCCCTCCGGAAATAATCGTAAACTTTAATAAAGTTTATCACCATACGGGGTCTCCCGCAATCGGGTTGATCAGGTCAAAGAGGTCCGGCTTTATTGACCTATTTGGCCTGCTTGAACAATCTGAACTGTTTGCCCTTTGTTTCGGTAGTATTGCAAAACTTCCTTTGGTTATGAGAAATTATATGTTGTGACAACGAAAGTCGGTTTCATGCTTCTTGGACTATTTTTCCTTGCGTCATCGACGGCGTGGCCCGTCACGGCCCCTTCGGCAGAGACGAAGAAAGAAATCATCATAAGGGCAAGCAAACATGAGGGGTTTAACCGCGTCGTCTTCGAAGCCCCGGACGACGCCTTCATCAAAGGCACTGTCGTGACGACCCTCCAGAACCGGATAAGGATACAGTTCCCCGCGAATGTCGACCTGAAGGCCCAGACCAAGATCGAGATGGGGACATCCCTTAAAGAGAATACCTATACGATCAACGTGGACCCTCCCTTTAAGGTCAGGGTGTCGCAATTGTCTTCTCCGCCCCGGCTCTCTATAGATATCATGCCGCCGGCGAAGGCTGAGACCGTCAAGGCCCCGGTCCCGGAAAACGCAATGACGGTCCCAAACATCAGGATAGTCCTGGACCCCGGACACGGGGGCTACGATCTGGGAGTGGTCGCCGGCGATCTCAGGGAAAAAGACGCGACCCTTTCTGTAGCTCGCGCCATGGAGGCCGCCCTGATAAAGAAGGGCCGGCCCGTATATCTTACAAGGAAGGCCGACCAGTATCTGTCCATAACCGACAGGGCCCTGTTTGCAAACCAGAAGTCCGCGGAGGTGTTCATCAGCATTCATGTCACCCCCTCGGACAATTTCATAATCTATACGTTCCCCGGCGAAGCGTCTGCGCCGGACTCCATCGATGAAGCCTACGGAATGACAACGCGCCAAAGGCCCTATGCCGAAAAAAGCAAGGCCCTCGCGGAGAGTTTCGGGAAGGCGATCAAAGACGAGTTCAAGAAAGATGTTGTATTGAGAAAAATGGAACTCCCGCTCCTCGGCTCGGTAGGTGCCCCCGCCATAATGGTCGAGGTCCCGGTAGCGGTCATGAGCGACCTGATCACAAGGGCAAAACTCTCCGAGACATTCTTGAAAGGGATAGCCGCCTATGCCGGTCAATAAGAGAAAGTTCCTGTGGATATCGGTCTTCGTCATCCTTTTCATAGGTGGGATAGCAGGCGGCTATTTCTACTTCTCGAAGGGATCTATTCTGCGGCAGACCGCAGAAGCCCCTCAGCAACCGGACTCACAGGACCAGGATCTGACCTCCGTCAGGGTGTATTACCCTTCGGAGGACCGTCTCGTCATGGAAGAGCGGAGAGTAAAAAAGCAGACGTCGGTGGTGGCGTCGGCGGAGGAGATTGTCGGGGCATACCTCGGAGGTCCGTCCAGGGGGAAGTCGGACGTGCCGCAGGGGGCGAGGGTCCTTGGGGCCTATTCTGGAAATGACGGGGTCCTCTACATAGACATTTCCGACGAATTCAGAAAGAACTTTCAGGGAGACGCAATGGCGGAGTACCTGCTCCTGAAAGGGCTTTACGAGAGCATCATATCAAACGTCTCCGGGATAAATGATGTGAAGGTCCTCATCGAGGGCAAGGAGATCGAGAGCATCGGCGGCCACCTCTTTGCTATGTACCCGCTGAAGGATATGCTTGCCGAGATCAAATGAGTTATGAATAACAAGCCCATCGGCGTATTTGATTCCGGCATAGGCGGTTTGACGGTGCTCAAAGAGATTTTCAACGAGCTTCCGGCGGAGTCGACCATATACCTCGGCGACACTGCACGCGTGCCTTACGGCATCCGGTCGGGCGAGACCGTCATCAGGTATTCCCTGGAGATGGCTGATTTCCTTGCCGGTAAAGGCATAAAGCTTCTGGTTGTCGCCTGCAATACCGCATCGGCTTTTGCCCTGACCGCCATAAAGGAGAGGTTCGACATACCTGTGATCGGCGTTATCGAGCCCGGCGCAAGAAGGGCGCTTGAGGCGACAAAGTCGAAAAGGATCGGAATAATAGGCACAGAGGGGACGATAAAGAGCAACTCTTATGTAAACGCGATCAAGGCGCATTGCGGCGGCAAAGCCATGCATATCAGAGAGCATGGGGTGAAGCGTTTCGACAGGTACTTCGAGGTCACCCTCGACGACCTCACTATCTTCACAAAGGCATGTCCGCTCTTCGTGCCTCTTGCAGAGGAAGGCTGGGAGTCCGATGATGTTGCAGTTCTGACCGCCGGGCACTACCTCGAGGGACTCAGGAGAGAGCCTATCGACACCCTGGTCCTCGGCTGCACGCACTATCCTCTTTTGAAGAATGTTATCGGTAAGGTGATGGGCGGCGATATTGCGCTCATCGATTCCGCCACGGAGACGGTAAGGGAGATCCGCGAGACGTTGAGAAGGCGCGGCATGGAGAGACCCGCTGCGTCCGGTCCCTCGCGGAGGTTTTATGTCACGGATGCGGAGGAAAGGTTTCTGAGGGTGGGCGAGAGGTTTCTTGGCAGTACAATAGGACATATCGAAAGGATAAATGTTGGTCTGTAAGGAGGCAATGAGATGAGACCCGACGGCAGGAAGAACGACCAGATGCGAGAGGTGAAGATAACGAGGGATTTCTTGAAGACCGCGGAAGGTTCCGCGCTCATCGAGATGGGCGAAACCAGGGTGATTTGTTCCGCGTCCATAGAGGAGAAGGTCCCTCTTTTTTTGAAAGACCAGAGAAGGGGATGGGTGACAGATCGGAA
>JAJYLU010000357.1 GCA_021787505.1 Nitrospirota bacterium
TGTCGATCCCCTTTGCCTTCATGTCAGCAAGGTACCGTTCGGCAGTCAATTCCACGACAGGCCCTTCGGTCCAGCCTTCCTCGACGAGCGGCACGAAGAGGGGACAGGGGAGACCGAAGACCTCTACCGAGGGATCAAGCGACTTGATCGCATTTGTGTAGGCACCGCTTCGTATCGTCGCGGAGGTGCCGATAACCCCGACTTTCTTGTTCCGCGTTGCCGCGACCGCAGCCTTTGCCCCGGGCTCGATCACGCCGACGACCGGAATGTCGATCGATTTTCTGATCGCGTCGAGGCTAACCGAAGACACGGTATTGCAGGCTACTACAAGCATTTTTATCTGCTTCGAGAAAAGGAAGCGGGTGTTCTCGAAGGAGTACCTTGTGACGGTTTCCGGTGATCTGATGCCGTAAGGTACCCTTGCGGTGTCGCCGAGATAGATGGTGCCCTCCCGCGGCAGCTCGTTGATGATCTCCTTGAGGACCGTCAGCCCCCCGATGCCCGAATCGAATACCCCTATCGGTCTATCGTTTTTCTGCATCCGTGGGCCTCTCATCTCCCGTGAAGTCGTAAGCCACGGTGTTTTTCAGAGGATATTTCAGGTAAACGTGGCCGCCGAGCGATTCGGCCTCTTTCCCTTCGATGAGCACTTTGACGTCCTGCACATCCTGGAGATTGGAGATAAGGCTCTCGTAGAGGCCCTTAAGGAGAAGATATTCGGCCAGGGCGTCACCCTGAAAGTTCCTCCGTATTTCATCCGAAAGGTCGACGTAGAGGATCTGCGAGGAGTCCTTGTACAGTCCCAGGAGCTTAACATCCCGCGGGACCGGGGAAACCGTGCCGTCTCCGGGACCCTTGAAAAATTCCTCGATGACCGCGTCGGCGATTGCGCGCTGTCTGGTCCTGCCCGCCACCCTCCGTTCTACCAGCTGGAGCCGGTTGTTCTCGGGATAATAGAGTCGCAGGGTAAAGAAATCCTCGGGTCCCTGGCCGAGATCCTGCTGCGCGGCAGACGATGCCTGTTTTTCGAGCGTGAACTGATGGAGGAAGTAATATCCGGCAGATGCCCCCGCAAGGAATAAGAACACGACAAGCGGGACCCATATCTTCTTACTGCTGCTCATAGGTCGCGATGCCTTTCATGATCGATGTCACCAGCTTCTCGCGCATTTTTTTGTCGGATGCGTAAGTCGAGAGGGAGGGGTACTCTATGAGGAGCGCCGGGGCGTTGAGAGAATTCAGAACCGGCAGGGGGAGTTCCCTGAACACCACCTCCGCCTGTAAGGCGTTCTTTATCTCGAGCCCTACGGCGTCGGCGGCCTCCCTGCTTCTTCCGATATATCTGGCCTGACGGTAAGTGCGTGCGTAAAGTTTGACGACGGGGTCGGCGTTCTGATCTTCGGGGGATGCAAGATAAATTACGAAGCCCGGCGATAATCCCGCATGGATGCTGACGAAGAGATCCGGGCCCTTTGCGTTTGCGAAAGCGATGCGCTCGTCGAGAGAAATGGACTGGTCTGTCCTGCGGGTGAGGAAGACCGACTTCCCTTTTTTTGCAAGGGCTACGCCGAGGTCTTTCGAAAGCGCAAGGTTGGTGTCCTTTTCCCTCGCGTTTCCTGCCACAATGCCGTACTCATACCCCCCATGACCCGGGTCGACAACCACGGTCTTGATTACATGGAGCTTCTCTGCGGCCTGCGGAGGCAGAGGCGCCTTCTGCGCAGGCTGGAGCGGCGGCCGCTGCGGTGCCTTTTGCGCCGGCTGAGTCGGCGTGGGCTGAGGAGCCGGCGGTCTCTGCGGGCCGGGGCTCACAACCGGTCCTGGTGGCGGCAAAGGCTCTTTGGGATTCGCCGGAGCGGTTGTGATGTCAAAGACGATCCTGGCCGGCGCTGAGAGTCTTGAGGTCTTTATGCTGGCGACGTCCCTCAATTTAATGTAGAGTGCGCGCCCATTTTTTGCCGTCTCGAAGAGAAAATCGGGCGGTCTTTTGATCTGGAAGTCGGAGGGGAAGTTGACCTGTATCCCCCCCTGCGAGGTATATGCGATCGCACGCCCTATCGTCTCATCGTCGGATTCGAGAACAAGACGAATCATGGCGGCCTGTTTGCTGTATCGCAGGGCCACCTCGGCGGCCTTTTCCCCGGAGAAGGCGTAGGTACCCAGCAGGGCGAGTATCAAAAGCGCGGTAAGTATTCGCATGTTGTATACATTTTCCATATCTGCGGGGTGTTTTGCAATATTGGCGCGTGCATGCCGAAATTTGGGCCTCCGCATGCGGGGCGCGTATGCCGCAGCGGACGTCGCGGGAGCGCGGGCGGCCGGAAGGCCGCCCTGCCGTCGAGAGGTGCTTCTCGGATATGGCGCTACTTTTCGAGCAGCGTAGAAAACTCGTTGTGGTGGTCTTCTTCGGCCGAGAGAATTTCTTCGAAAAGCTTTCTGGTGACGATATCGCCTTCTTTTGCGGCGAGGGCGATGATTTCTTTATAGAGTGCTATCGCGTCCTCCTCCGCTTTTTTGTCTATCTGCAGCATCTGCGTAAGGGTCTCGCCGATGTCGATCGGAGTGGGCTTAGTGGTCAGTTTCCCCCCGAGGTAGTCGAGCCGCTCAGCGATCTGCTCAGCGTGTTTCATCTCGACGATGCCGATCTTCTTTAAGACCCCTCCGACTGATTCGGCGTTTATGCCGACTACCGTAACATGCTGCCACATGTATTGGATGCTTACCTGGAGTTCCCTGGCTATCGCCTCGTTCAACATATCCTGCAATTTCTTGCTTGCCATTGCGGCGTCCTCCAAAAGTGTAAAGTTGCAGGCCGGGAACCGGCCTGGAAGAGCCGAGCTCTTGTTTACCCACATGGTAGCACGGGTGAAGGAATTGTCAATCGGGAGAGGGGCAGTCTCCGCAGTCAGGAATTGGCCATATTGTTGTTGAA
>JAJYLU010000358.1 GCA_021787505.1 Nitrospirota bacterium
CCTCCAGGGCCTCCCGTCCCATAACTGAGCAATGCATCTTCTCCTTCGGCAGTCCTCCGAGATATTCCGCTATGTCCTGATTGGTGACCTTCAGCGCTTCGTCCACAGTCTTGCCCTTAATGAGTTCAGTGAGCACGGAAGAGCTTGCTATTGCAGAGGCGCACCCGAAGGTCTGAAATTTCGCGTCGACTATCCTGCCGCTCTCTTTGTCGATCCTGAGGGTCAGCTTGAGAGCGTCCCCGCAGAGCAGACTGCCCACTTCCCCTACCGCATCGGGATGTTCTATCTCGCCGACGTTCTTCGGATGAAGGAAGAAATCCTTAACCTTCTTCGTATACTCCCACATAATTTACTATTAGCAGAAACCCCCGGCAGTGTCAAACATGAGAGAAAGATATTGTCGTCTTACCCTGCAGAAAGTCTTGCTCTATAACGCCTTTTATCTATCGGCAGATATGTGAAGGCAATTTTACCAAGGTTTCCCCGATTCTTCTGCTCTAAAGTTCGACACAGAAGCGCTCGTTTCACAAGAGCGGACAGTCATATTATGATATAATTTCATTAAGGATTCCTTGGATGAATTTGACGACTATCATTAGTAATGTGGCCGGCCAGATCGCATCTCTTGTGAGATCAAATCCCTTTATTGCCGTCGTTGCATTGATAGTCCTTGCCTTTTTCATTTACAGGAGGCCCAAATTCTTCCTCGTCCTGTTTCTGATTTGCGTGCTCATCATGGGGGTGCTCTATGTAGTTTCCAGCCTCTCCACGTCGGGGTCTGCAAAAAAGGAGCGGTTGATAGAAAAATCAGCGCCTGAGGAATCATTTGGAACTCAAAGGCCCCGGATATGACCAACCTGACCCGAATGGACCGCATTGCCTCAGGCTTAAAGATAATCCCTGCTCTTCTCATACTTTTTGGGGGACTGACCCTGGCTCTCGCCTTCTCGCGGGACCGGCAGGAAGAATACTCGCCCTGCCGTAGTTATTCCTCCCAGCCTCAGAAGCGTTCCCCTTCGTCGCCGATGTTTCTCTCCAGAGGAAAGTTTCTTGTCGCCGGCAAGAATATGAGGGACCCGAGATTCGCCGAGACCGTCCTGCTTTTGATTGATTACAGCCAGGAGGGGGCCATGGGCATCATTATCAACCGTCCCACGGAAGTTAAGCTCTCCGCGGCATTTCCGGCGATAGAGGGATTAAAGCAGAGAAAGGACATCATCTATATCGGCGGGCCGGTCGGTGTAGAGCGGATGTTTCTCCTGATACGCTCCGCAGGAGCGACCGAAGAATCCCTTCGCGTATTTGATGACGTATCGATAAGCTCAAGCGAGAAGGTGCTGCGGCAGATGGCCGGCAGCGGAAACCCGGCCAAGAAGTTCCGCGTATATGCCGGTTACGCGGGATGGTCCGCGCAACAGCTCGATCAGGAAGTGATGAGAGGCGATTGGCGTGTCCTTCAGGCTGATTCCAAGACAATCTTTGACAAGAGGTCTTCGGAGATATGGCCAGAGCTCATTCAACAGAGTTCAAATCTATGGGTGCAGGCGGGCGAAGAAGCGGAGACTTATCTGCAAAGGTAGAGATACGATTCATCCTGGAGCGTTCCGGCCTTTACAGGGGCCCATTCCTTTTCAAGACTGAACGTCTCTTGACTGCCGTCGGCGTAGTCGAAGGTCAACTCCAGCATCCTTGATCTCTTCGTGGAGCAGTCATATTCCACGTATACCAGCATTTGAGAGAAGGGCTTTGATTCGAAGGCCTCGGGTTTTTCAAAAAGGAATTTCGTCCGTGCCCTCACCACATTCTGAGAGGCGCCGGCTATGCTTTCCTTGTCCACGTACAGGGTCGCGCTTTCATCGTCGCTTGTTCCCAACTGAACCCAGTTTGCCGCATCTGCCGTCCGGCAATAAAGGAAAGCCAGACACGCCAACGCAGACAGCATCAACAGATTCTTCATTCCCCGGTATCTCATTTCTTCACGGCAGGCGCCAACCCTATCTCGGAGCCGACCTTCAACAACAACCCTTCTTCATGTTTCACTATATTCATACACTCAGGCGATTTCGTGCAGGCATTCGCAAACTCTTCGAGCGTCTTATATTTCCTTTTTATCTGCTCCTTGTCGGCAACGACTCTGCCGTCGAGAATGGTCTTACCGTCATGGCAGGCTTCACAGTGCCTCTCCCACAAGCTCACGCCCTGCGGCTTGGAGCAACTCAAAACAAAAGGAACCAGGGTGAGTAATACAACAGCGGTCGTGACGGTCTTGGCAGTCACCGACTTAAGGGTTAAGGGCGTCTTTCAGCGCCTTGCCCACCTTGAAATGGAGGACCCTCTTGGCAGGAACATCCACGCCGTCACCCGTCTTCGGGTTCCTCGCCCTCCTCGGTCTTCTGTTCTTGAGTCTGAAATTTCCGAACCCCCTTATCTCGACCTTCTCTCCCTTTGCCAGGGCCTCTCTTATCCCTTCAAAGACCGTATCCACGATTATCTCGGTCTGCTTTCTCGTAAGGCCTTCAGCCTTCTCCGCCACCTTGTCTATAAGGGCTGATTTCGTCATAAAACCTCCTCCTCAAAAAAAATCGCCCTGCGCCATCCGGTATCTAAGGCGCAAGGATATATTTCATCTTCATCGTCGGGAAAATGTCCGTTAATTCCTTGGGCAGCTTTCCCCTTAATATATCTATCACCGAGAATTTTTCTTTCTTGGTCACGACGCTGGGCTCTCCCTTTATTCCGGAAAGCTTTGCGGCGGCCTTGATCGCATCCTCCAGATCTCCCAGCTCATCCACAAGGCCCACTTCCAGGGCCTGTCTTCCCGTAAATACCCTTCCGTCAGCGATCTTCTTGACTTCCTCGGGCGACATCTTCCTGCCCTCGGCAATCACGTCAATAAACTGCTGATGGACGTCGTCGAGCACGCCCTG
>JAJYLU010000359.1 GCA_021787505.1 Nitrospirota bacterium
CAAGGTATCTTCAAAAGCGGTCAAATTATCTCCTGTGACCTCCCATCCCCATACCGCCGCCACTCATACCGCCACCGCCCATACCGCCTCCGCTCATACCACCACCGCCTGCCCCGCCCATGCCGGGAGCACCCGGCGGCATAGAGCCGCCCCCCATTCCTCCGCCCATGGATCCCCTGTCCATCATCATATCCATATTCCTCATGACCTCATTCATATTCGAGTTTCTTCTCATCATGTCGGACATGTCCTTCTGCATCATGAACATCTCATTTTCAGAGTAGCCCTTGCCGATCGCCTTGTCGATCATGCCCCTCGCCTGATCGACAGACATCCCGGACTCGACAAAGAAGGTCATGGTATCGACGGCAGCGCCGAATCTGGAAAGCGAAGCCCCGCCGCTGATGCTTTTTCTGCCGATCTGCCTGATCGTCTCTTCCGGCACGGACCTTTCGAGCGCCCGCGCCACGGCCGGCACCGCCGCTGCCTTGCCCTGCTGTCTGCCAGCCTTCCCGGCCAGACTGTCTACGAGCTGGTCGGCAGTCGAGAGGTTGACCACGAACCTCCGCGTGGCCGCGGAAATCCTTGCTGGAGGCACCCCTTTCGACAGCCCCTGTTCGATCCTGTCCAGCACAGGCCTAACGGGAAGTCCTTTCTCCTTTGCCTTGACGGCCTCCCCCAGATACTCCCCGAGTTCCTTGCCGTCGGTCTTTCTTGCCAGGCCGCGGTCGACAATGACGGCCACATCCGGGGAGGGGACGCCAGCCCTTACCGCATCGGTCGCCCGTTTGAGGAGCAGGACCTTTCCTTCACGCGGCAAGGAGGACCTTTCGATCGTCGCCCTGATCTGTCCCAAGTCGTTCGACCCGGCCGCGGCCGTCCCGTACAATAGGAGGAGGCCGAACATCAGAGTCGCAATTTTCGTCATTCTTCTCATATGCTGTTAATCCTGAGTATCGCGTTTTTGTTGCCGAAGCCGTCGTCCCGGTACGACTCGGCTCGGGGATCCGTGACCCAATCGTCCCCGTCCACGACAAACATGTAATGATAGACGCCCGGTTTCAACGGTATCTCAAGGGTCCATGTTCCGTCGGCGCGTCTCTTCATCACGCCCTTGTCGGCGCTCCACTTGTTGAAGTCACCCGCCAGGGAAACCGTCTTTGCCGCTGGCGCATAAAAAGAAAGCGTAACCGCCTTCGCTCCGCCTCCGGCCGCGCGGTCTGCAACCAATGAGACCTTCTTTTGATTCTGAAAAAGCAGGCCGGATACGATCACCAGAAATAGCGCTACCGAGACCGCCGCGAGGGTGGCTACGTTCCACCTGAGCACCCTCTCTCCGAAAAAGAAAGCGGACATCTTCTTTCTGATCGGTTCCTTTCGCGCGGGCAGCCGCCTCATCACCTCAGAGGTGAAAGAGGCCTGCACAGGCATCCGTTCACACGATGCTATTGCGTTGACAGCGGCGGCGAGCCCGTCGAACTCCTGCCGAAGCAGGGGATCGGCTTCCAGCTTTTGCAGAAGGTCCCTCTCCTCTTCAGGGGACATCTCGCCGTCAAGGAGTTTATGAAACTGCTGCATCTTCTTATCCATCCGGACAGCGCCTCTTCTCGAAATATTTCTTCATCCATTCGCGCGCCCTGTGCGTCTTCACCTTGAGCGTATTTGCGCTTACCCCGAGCACAGCCTCCATCTCCCGGTAATCCAGCCCTTCGATATGCTTGAGGACGATAACCTCCCGATACTCTGCCGGCAACGCGCTGAGCGCCGTCTGTATCTCCCTGGACGATTGCTTCCTGGACAGGGCCGCCTCAGGATCAGGTTCCTTCGCGACCGCCAGCTCGGCAACATCATCGAGCGGGACCGTCGCCTTCCGGCCCCGCAGATGGTCCCTGCATTTGTTCATCGCAATGCTGCAGAGCCAGGTAGAAAACTTCGCGTCGTTTTTGAACGCCGTCAGGGACCCGTACGCCGAGATAAAGCTCTCCTGCGCCACATCCTTTGCCGATTCCTCGTCCCCGAGCATCCAGTATGCGACGTTATAGATCATCTCCTGGTACCTCTCGACCAAAACAGCATATACCTCGGAATCGCCTTGCCTGCATTGCTCAATTATAGAATACTCTTCTGCCTGCGTTGCCATTCATTTTGCGCTGTTGTGGTATTCGTATATAAGACGAATATCGTTCGTAAAAGTTACACCTGCGATCATGGCTTCCCCAGCAGAACGACCGAATTCTTTCCCCCGAAGCCGTCGTCTTCAAAGGGGACCTCCGGGTCCAATACCCACTTCGTGCCGTCAATCAGGAAGAGATACTCGTAGCGGCCTTCAGCCAGGGGAAGGACGATCGTCCAGATGCCTTCATCGTCGGGGCCTGACAGGAGATCAGTCCCGGCGTCCCACTGATTAAAACTACCGGCAATCGCTACCTTCTTTGCCCCGGGCGCCTTAATCGAGAACCGAACGCCGCCGTCCTCCGCATGCGGCCCGAGATACTTGGGGCTGCAGCCTGGGAAAAAGAGCAGAGAAATCAGAAGGCATCCTAAAAAAACTTTGATCATAGCGTACACGCTAAAGTCCCTTAAACCGCCCATGTGACTTTTTGTATTATTATAATCGAATGTTGCCGGTGTTTACGCATCCCGAAGCCGCAACCTAGGCTGGTGCTCGATGGCAAGGGAGATGCTTCTTCTGCAATAACTTGAGGGAAGCGATCAAGGACTCCCCCTCAAGTTGCCACTGCCGGCCGTTTTTATCTGCCCATGCGCCCCATTCTGCCCATCGGCCCTTCCGGGTTTCAAGGCCTGTCTTGGCCATACAATTGGGAAGGAGTAAAGAGGGGTCAACCTCTTTACTCCTCTTTTTTTGTCGAAGCAGAGAAATTACTGAATGGTAAAGTGGGTCATCCA
>JAJYLU010000360.1 GCA_021787505.1 Nitrospirota bacterium
GTTTCAGCAGGGCTTCTTCAGCGTCGCGAAGACCTGCGGCAAGTGTTACGGAAAAGGCAAGATCATCACCGACCCGTGCAAGGCCTGCAAAGGTCAGGGCAAGGTCCAGAAGATAAAGAGCATAAATGTCAAGATCCCTGCCGGCGTGGACAATGGCTCGCGGCTCAAGATATACGGAGAAGGCGAGCCCGGCCTGTACGGCGGACCCAAGGGCGACCTGTATATCGTGCTCGGCGTTGAGTAGCATCCCTTCTTCAAGAGAGACGCAACGGAGATCTATTGCGAGGTCCCGCTTTCCTTCACTCATGCCACATTAGGGGGGGAGATTGAAATCCCCACGCTTGAAGGCACGGCGAAGATAAAAGTGCCTGCCGGAACGCCTTCCGGACGGCTTTTCCATCTGAAGGGAAAGGGCGCGCCGAGGGTGGGCGGCCATCAGAGGGGAGACCAGATCGTCAAGGTGTACATCGAAGTACCGAAGAAACTCACCCCCCGACAGAAAGAACTCCTCGAAGAATTCGCCTCAATCAACGGCGACGAGGTCTCAAAGAGCTTTAAGGAGAAACTGAAGGACCTCTTCACCGGCGTCGAACACTGATTTCTGATGCCGAGGATCTTCCTGCCCTCCGTGGATTTGCATGACGGCCCTGTTTCGATCAAAGGTGAAAAGGCTAAATATCTTTCTGCCGTGCTGCGCTGCAGGCCGGGCGACCGACTGCTGATATACGACAATGACGGGAACGCTTACTCGTCGAAGATCACAGGCGTCACCGCGAGGGAAGTAGTGGTCGAGCTTATCGAAAAAATGGACCGCAACACTGATTCGCCACTCCATATCACGCTTCTCCAGGGGCTGCTCAAGGGCGAGAAGATGGACCTCGTCGTGCAAAAGGCGACCGAACTGGGTGTGCAGGAGATCATCCCCGTCGTCACCGAGAGGAGCCAACTCCGTGAGACGAGGAAGATACCCCGGTGGGCCAGGATCGCTGAAGAGGCGTCGCGCCAGGCCGGAAGGAATTCCGTCCCCCGCATTCATCAAACCGCGGATTTCGAAGGACTGCCCCCGGGACCCCCCGCAAACGGCGTTATCTTTTGGGAACAGGGAGGAGACAATCTAAGGGTAGTGCTTAAACAGTGTGGTGCCCGTGGAGCAATCTCTCTCTTTACAGGTCCGGAGGGAGGCTTCTCCGAAAAGGAAATTGCCTCGGCAGCTGAAAAAGGATTTCTCGTGGCGACACTCGGCCAAAGGATCCTCAGGGCGGAGACGGCCGCGATTACAGCGGTTGCAATCACCCAGTTCGTCCTCGGCGACCTTGGAATTTGAAAAAGCTCTCCGACGGCGTTCGGCTATCACGGTCTATGATTATTCGGATATTGATGTATAATAAGATCACAGAGAGATGAATCTCGAGATACTATTTATTCTGGTCTTCCTGGTCCTGAATGGCTTCTTCGCCGCCTCGGAAATCGCCGTAGTCACGGCGCGAAAATCCTTTGTCAGACAACTCTCGGAAGAGGGGAACCACAGGGCCGAGGCGCTCCTGAAGCTCCAGTCGGAGCCGGACAAGCTGCTTGCCACCGTCCAGATCGGGGTGACCGTGATGGGCTCCATTACGTCCGCCATCGGCGGCGCCGCAGCGGTGAAATTGCTGAAACCCATTCTTGCCGGCTTTCCCATTCCTTTTATCTCGTCGGCCGCCGAGGTGTTGTCGATCGGGATCACCGTCGCGGTGATCTCGTACTTCACCCTGGTTATCGGAGAGCTTGTCCCCAAATCGATCGCGCTGAGAAACCCGGAAAAGGTAGGGCTCATTGTGGCCCGTCCGATAGCCCTGATCGCGAAGGTCTCTTCCTTCTTCGTGACGATACTCACCAAGAGCAGCAACCTGATCCTCAGTCCCTTCGGCGCAAAGGCCTATTCCGAGCGCTCGTTCATCAGCGAGGAAGAGATCAAGCTCCTGATAGAGGAAGGCAGGGACAAGGGGATCTTCGAGCGGACCGAGCAGGAACTCATCCATAGCGTCTTCCGGTTTACCGATATCTCGGTGAAGGGCGTCATGGTACCGACTACCGAGATGGTCGCCTTCAGCGTGAGGGAACCGGCAGAAACGATCATCACGAGGATCGCGGAGGAGAATTTCTCGCGCTACCCCGTGTACGATAAAGACCGCTCCGACATAAAGGGCATCCTTTACAGTAAGGACGTGTTCAACGAACTCGCCTACAAGAGGGAGGTGGCGATATCGAACCTCCTCCACTATGCCCTCTTCGTTCCGGAGAGCATGAAGATAAGCACGCTGATGCGGGAGATGCAGAAGAAGAGGCTGCATATGGCAATCGTCGTGGACGAGTACGGCGCAGTAGCGGGACTCGTCACGATCGAGGACCTGCTCGAGGAGATCGTCGGCGAGATACGGGACGAATACGACACCGAAGTCCCCGTGCAGACACTGAAAGACGGCGCCATGCTTGTTGACGCCTCAATGGCGATCAGGGACCTCAACGAAGATTACCATTTCGATATCCCCGAATCGAATGAATACGACACGCTCGGCGGATACCTCCTCTCGAGTTTCCAGCGGCTTCCCTCAACCGGAGATACCCTGAGCACGGATTCACGCAAATTCACTATCGTCAGCATGAAAGGCCGCCGCCTCCTGAAGATAAGGGTCGAAACCGTCCCGACACCGATCAGCGGGTAGCAAGACTGACCGCTGCGGATGCCTTTTATTTAAAACTCGTTTCTTCGGAGGGGAAAATCCCTTTTTCGACCTCCTCCCGGTACTCCCTGACGGCCTTGAGCGCGGACTCCTTAAGGTTTGCATAGCGCTTCACGAACTTCGGCACAAACCTCTCGAACATACCGATCACGTCATGCAGCACCAGCACCTG
>JAJYLU010000361.1 GCA_021787505.1 Nitrospirota bacterium
CCGCGCGCACCGCGACGAGCGCGACGGCGTGCTCGATGAGGTGGCGTACGTACGGCCCCACGATATCGACCGTCGTGATGGGGCCGTCCTCGTCGTGCGCCGTCAGGATGGCGCGGATCGTCGGAACGTCGTCGAGGGTCGCCTTCCGGATCGTGATGTCACCGATCGCCATGCCGTCTCCCGTCGAAACAGGAGGGTTCGTCGTCCGCGCATAGATCTGCCCGGCCCCGCCCGTAGCGAGCACGGTCGCCCTCGCGAAGAGCGCGGTCACTTCTCCTTCGCGAAGCACGTATGCCCCGTGGCATTCGTTACCGTTCATCACGAGGTCCGTGGTCAGGGCATAGGGATATTTCCGGACCGAGGGCATGGAGCGGACCTTGGTGAGAAGGACCCTTTCGAGTTCTTTTCCCGTCGAATCGCCGTGGGCGTGCAGAATCCTCCTGCGCGAGTGGGCGGCCTCGAGGGTAAGAGCGAGCTTCATCCCCTCCCTGTCGAACTCTGCGCCCCAGGATATCAGTTCCATGATCCTCTCCGGACCTTCTTCGACGAGCGTCTTGACGGCCTCTTCCCTGCAGAGTCCGTCTCCCGCCTTCAGTGTGTCTTCGAAATGGATCCCGACCCGGTCCTCGTCGCTGATTGCCGCCGCGATGCCGCCCTGGGCGTATTCGGTGCTGCTCTCTGAAGGTTTGTCCTTAGTCACCACGAGGACAGAGCCGTGCGGCGCGAGTTCGATTGCCGCCCGGAGGCCAGCGACTCCGCTGCCGATGATAAGAAAATCGACCGTTTCCGAATGCATACAGCAAGAATACAAGGATAAGATGGGTGAAATCAAGTACCGGGCGAAGAAACCCTACACAGCGGGACGGTCAAAAGGGGGTGCTTGCATTTAAAGGTCCAGTATCTTTCTCCGCAGGATGACAATCTCAAAACTGTGGGATGCGATAGTCTCTCCCCGAGTTTCAGGGCCATTTACTTGATCCTGTATTTCGAGAGCCGATGTCTGAAGGAGCGGAATGAAAGCTTCAGTATCTTGGCGGCATCGGTTTTTACGCCCCCGGATTTTTCAAGGGCCTTGAGAAGATAGTCCTTCTCGATTTTTTCGAGTATCTCTTCGAGATCGAAGGCTCCGTCCTCGAGTTCCGGAAGACAGCCCAGATTGTCGGCGGCCTGCAGAATTTCGGGGGGAAGATCTTCCGGCGTAATTACTTCCCTGTCGGACAGCAAGACTACCCGCTCGACGATATGCTCAAGTTCCCTCACATTTCCCTTCCACGGATATTTCATCAGGATCTCAAACGCCTCGGGAGAGACTCTCATCGGGGTCTTCGAATATTTCAAAAGGAAATGGTCCACCAGAAGAGGGATGTCCGAGGGCCGCTCCCGCAGAGGAGGAATATTCACCGGCACGACGTTCAGCCTGTAGTACAGGTCTTCCCTGAAACTCCCTGCCGCCACCGCTTCGACGATATTCTTGTTAGTCGCCGAGATTACCCGGACGTCCACGGTGATGTCGGTCGTGCCGCCGACTCTCCGGAACGTGCCGTTTTCGAGGACCCTGAGGAGTTTGGACTGGAGTGACAACGGCATCTCTCCGATCTCGTCGAGAAAGAACGTACCACCGTCGGCAATCTCGAAGAGCCCGGACTTGCTGAAGACCGCGCCGGTAAAAGACCCTTTCATATGCCCGAACATCTCGGACTCGAGAAGCCCTTCGGGAAAGGTGGCGCAGTTGATCGTGACGAAGTTCTTGTTTTTTCTCGGGCTGAGATTATGCAGAGCCGAAGCGACCAGTTCCTTGCCGGTGCCGCTTTCGCCCGTGATGAGGACCGTCGAACTACTGTTGGCGACCCTGGGGATCAATTGGAACAGTTCCATCATCCTGGTGCTCTTGCCGATGATGTTCTCGAGGCCGTATGACGACTGGAATTTTTCGCGCAGGAGCGAGACTTCTTCGCTCAGGTTCTTTTTTTCGAGCGCTTTTCTGACTATCAGCCGTATTTCGTCGATCTTGAAAGGCTTGTGGATGTAGTCATAGGCGCCTTTTTTCATTGCCTCGATCGCGGCTTCAGTCGTACCGAAGGCAGTCACCATGATCACGATGGTCGAGGGGGCGATCTCTTTTGCCTCTTTCAGTATCTGGAACCCGTCGGCCTTCGGCATCTTGATGTCCGTGATGATGACATCGAAGATATTATTCCTGATATGGTCAAGGCCTTCCCGCCCGTCCGCCGCGGCTGTCACATCGTAGGATTCTTCTTCGAGGAGGATCTTGAGCACTTCCCTCATGCTCTTTTCATCCTCGACTACAAGTATTCTTCCCTTAGCGGTTTCCATTCTCCGCGTGTAGTATAATCTCAAAGAAGGTTTTAATTCCAGGAACGCTCTTTACCGACAGTCTGCCGCGGTGCTCCTCAATGATCCGGTAGGCGATAGAAAGTCCGAGTCCCGTGCCTTCGTCCTTCGTGGTATAAAAGGGAAAGAAGATCTTTTCGATAGTTGCCTCAGGTATTCCGGGACCGGTGTCGGCAAAGACTATCCTGAGCGAATGGCCCTTCTTTTCTGTCGATACCCCGAGTTCGCCTCCGTCTTTCATCGACTCTATCGCGTTGATACCGAGGTTCCAGAAGACCTGTCTGATCTTCTGTGGGTCAACCAGCGCAAAAAGCTGGCCCTCAAAATCTTTATTAATTGTCACATTGCCCTTATTCTGCTCAACGTTCCTGAGAAGAGACAAGGTTTCATCAAGGAGCAGATGCAGATCGGCCTTCTTCATTTCGAGAGGTCTCGGCCTTGAATATGTCAGGAAGTCCGTGATGATGTTGTCGAGCCTTTCCATCTCTTTCAATGCGATGCCCATCAGCTTTTCCTTATGCTTGAGCGGTATCCTGT
>JAJYLU010000362.1 GCA_021787505.1 Nitrospirota bacterium
CTTTTCTGTCTTGAGCTTTCCCGGTCCGATGGCAACAATCACGCCTTCCAGAGGTTTTTCTTTTGCGACCTCGGGGATGATGATGCCGCCTGCGGTCCTCTCTTTCGGTTCCGACTTCCTTATAACGGCCCAGTCTTGAAGCGGTCTCAACGTCATGATGTATGACCTCCTGTGAGAAAGGTGGAATCCATGAATAGATAATTATACCTGATGAAAAGATTTCCTTGGAAGTTTTTCGCCTCTTTTATCTCTCATTTTTATCTGCTTCGAGGAGACCCATGGCGGTATCCAGAAGATGATAAGCCTGCTCCAGATCGTCGAAGGAACGGTGGACCCACCGGCTCCCCCAATAGAAATTGCAGCTCGTTTCGGCGACCAGGATGCGGTCATAAGCCTGTATGATAAGGCTGCGCACCTCCTCGGGGTCCGACGCGTCCCCCCGGTGCTCTTCGAAATATCTTTTCACCTTGTGGTAATAGGCGCTTGCGTTGCGCACTTCATCCCACCCCTTCCTCTGGAGAAGGGACCCGGTCCACTGCATAAAATCGCCTCCCCAGTGATGTCCGGTATTCCAGGCGCCGCGAAGGACCTCCACCTCCTCTGTCGGCGGATACCTGTCGAGGTATTCACTGATATGGATCGGGATGAACCCCAGGGTGCCCTCCCGGTACCTGTTCAATATCGTATGGTAGAAATAGCCCCAAAAGCCGCTTTCGGTATGAGGGGTACGGAACCAGCCGCCGTTTTCACCGTCGGTCCAGGTTGTTACGAGCGCAGGGAAGTCGCACCATTTCGTCCTTTCATAGATTTCGTGCTGGAACCATCCCGGATCGAGACCGGATTCCTGCGCGTCCGAAAGTTCTCTGTCGCGGGGGACGACGATTATCTCTTCTCCCTCGTACCGGGCGATATACGGCCGGTAGCGGACCTCCTCCCAGCGCATCTCCCTCTTCGGCTTAATGTACCAGGAGTCGACCAGAACATACCGGTAGCCGTGCCGCTTCAGCACCGGGATCATCTCCATGCAGAAGCCCATCTCGGGCGGCCAGAACCCCTGGAAACGGTCTCTGCCGAGAAGATGCCTGCCCAGTCCTATCCACCATTCGGTCTGGCTGTCCCAGTCGGCCTTTGGCGTCAGAGGGTATACCGGATGATACAGCCCGGTCCCCACGAACTCTATATTGGACCTCTTATAGCGGTCGAGAAAATTGTCGATATCGACGGTGTCGCGAAAGGTCTTTTTGATTGCGGGGTCTTCGAACTGCTTCAGCAGGGTGCCGGAGAAGCTCATATGCAGCCGGGCAACGTCCTCGTATCCTTCGAGCATGCGGGTCGGCCGGTCGTAGCACCAGAGGATCTGCTTTGCCTCCCACGGCTCTCCCGAATTGTGCAGGCTGAGAAGGTTTCCGAGGGGTTGATGCATATTGAGTCCGAGCGCATGATAGACTTCAGCCAAGGTCGATTTGCCTCCTTGCGGACGGGATCGAAAACATAAAAAATGCTAACACAAAAACGACCCGTATTCAACAGGCGTATTATCTGGCAGTAACCAGATCAATGCATAAAATAGAAGGCGAACATGCTGAAAAATTCCATAAATTCGGCATGTAATTATCCTGATTCACGTAAACGCAGTTTTATCCCCGACAACATTCGGCAAAAGGTATTTCTCTACATGGAGCGGCTGTGCGGAGCCTCAGGCTATGGATCTTCATCATGTTAGTCTTCCGTTTTCAGAATAAGTATGCAACTGTAAGGTAAAATTAGCGGTATGGGAAATATTGTCATCAAGATCGATGTCGAATCGCCGGGAACCGCCTGCGATCTTCTGGCGGAGAAGTCCGGCCTGTCGAAGGGCCGGATCAAGGACGCGATGAACAAGGGCGCTGTCTGGCTGAAGGGAAAGAGAGGGGGGATGAAAAGGCTGCGGAGGGTGACCACACGGCTTCGGCAAGGCAGCCATATCGAACTCTATTATGACAAAGACATACTTTCGTGCGCCCCTCCCGGGGCGAAATGTCTCGAAGATCGCATTGCTTACAGCGCATGGCATAAGCCTGCAGGACTCATGTCGCAGGGGACAAAATACGGAGATCATTGTTCTCTACTGCGGCAGGCCGAACTTTTTTTCAGCCCTCCGCGAGAGACATTTCTCGTCCACCGCCTCGACCGCGAAGTCTCCGGTGTTATGCTCATCGCCCATACCAAAGAAGCAGCGGCCGCGCTTTCTGAGCTGTTTGCAAAGAATTTGATCGTGAAGAAATATCGTGCAGAGGTGCTCGGCATCATCGGCGAAACAGGGGGAAGGGGCATGATAGAACTCCCCCTCGATGGAAAGGCGGCGGTTACTGAATACCGGGTCCTGTCCAATGATCCTGAAAAGAACACGTCTACGGTCGAAATTATCATAAAGACCGGCCGGCTGCACCAGATACGGCGGCATTTCGATATGATCGGTCATCCCGCCATGGGCGACCCGAAGTACGGGAAGGGAAACAAGAACGTCGAGGGCATGAAACTGTCGGCGGTTTCTCTGGAGTTTCTCTGCCCGGTCAGCCGTAAGAGGGTCTGTTTCTCGCTGCCTGGTTAAGCGCTTTCCTTCCGTTCTGCCATCCCAGGGAAATCTTTCCTGAGTACGGT
Source organism: Nitrospirota bacterium (assembly GCA_021787505.1). Lineage (GTDB taxonomy): Bacteria > Nitrospirota > Thermodesulfovibrionia > Thermodesulfovibrionales > UBA6898 > Sulfobium. The sequence continues at coordinate 2,641 of JAJYLU010000362.1, forward strand.
AATTCCTAAGAAAGGAAAAGTTTTGTAAAGTTCTGAAAAGTTCCGTCTTCTTAGCGGTTTCGTTGGAGTAGAATGAGAAATATTAACACTTGGGCGGAAATCGGCTATCGCAAAATATAGATGGTACGGACACATTAAATTGACACACGCCCGCAATATGGTATAAGGAATCATGAGGTAATGAGGAAAAAATGGATACCGATGAACAGAAAAAAATAGATAGGCAGAAACGGGCGGGTGCCCCT
>JAJYLU010000363.1 GCA_021787505.1 Nitrospirota bacterium
TTGCATCCATGCTGAATCCGGCAGCGGCCCCCCTTATAATCTCGCCGCCTTCGCAGGTCATGACCGGCTTCCAGTCCACATCAACCTTGTAACTATTGCTGTTGACGAACTTGACATAGGCCACTATCTGATTGTTGGGCCCGAGCGGATCGAAACTTACCATCGTTTCAACGCCTTCTTTTGTGGCCAGCGGCTGATACTCGGTTGCCGCGGCAGCGGATAACATGCACAATAAAGCACCCGCAATGACGAGATGAAATCTCAACTGCTTCATAGGACCCTCCTTTATCCACAACAGGTTTTGTTTTTCATGGCATAACCGGCTTCTTTGCCGTTCCATATAGATACGCCGCAATCCCGTACCGACTTATTCAGAAGTGTTCGTCGTCACCTTCGACGGCCGTCCCTGTCTTTTTGGCCCCCTTCCTGATCCTCCAGGCGCTCTTTTCCCAATTGTCCTTGCGACCTGCTTCCGGTATCCACGGTGGGACTGCAAGCCGGAAATAGCGGGAAAGCGCGTAGACATATGGTTCGTATGACTCACGCAGCTGGGTGAGCGCCCGTTCGGTCTCTTCCCCTTGCCTGAGTTGAATTCCGGCATTCACCAGCATAATTCTCAGTGTCTCGAACTGGACCTCGGAAAGGCGGTCATGCCTTATCATGAGCGGTGCGGAGTGGAAGATAAGCGCAAGGTCGACTACCGCATGTCTGGCCATCGCAAAGGTGAGCTGTGCCTGCCGGGCACAAGGCCCTTCTGTACCCGCGATCACAAGGGCGCTGGTGTCGAGGATCGCCGTAAGGGCCGATACCCATGACTGGTTGTCGTGCTGGGAACGGAAGTAGGCCAGCACCGGATAGGAGAGGTGACTTTCGAGAAGTTCCGCTGACCACTGTTCCCATTCCACAAAGTGCTTCAAAAGTGCGTTGAGATCGCTGTTGTGGCATTGTCTCACCAGCATTCCGGCAGCAGTGGGGGGTGAGCCTGCTCTGGCGTCGAGAAGGGATATCTTCGCCTCGCGCCGGGAGAAAGACTGGTTGATAGAAGGAAGATACCCGATGACGAGGGCGAGCAACCCGAGGCCCAGTCCTGCCTCGGCGACGGTAAGAATCCGCGCCAGAGGCGACAGGGGTGTCACATCGCCGAGCCCGAGTGTGAAGAAATTCGTGCCGCTTACGTAGAGGGCTGCGCCGAGACCGGGCTGCATCCAGTCCGGCACCCTCAGCGATGAATTCGCCCCCGTGTAAATAAGGGCGAAGCCGAAGATCAGCCCGGCCGCCCAGAGACTGAGCAGGAAGATGAGCGAGAAGGGTCCGTAATAACTGAGGAGGGTCTCCTGCCGTCTGCCCCGGAACGCCGACACCGACTGGACTGTCGCAGCCCAGGAGATCCAGGTGTACCGATAGAAAAGCCTAGTCAGGCGGTATTTGCGGGTTACCCGGCGGGGCAGGACGATCGTCTCAAAGACATCCCAGAGGACGACAACCACGACACCGGCCCCAAGCATGAGCATCAGGGATGGCATGATTCCACTATGTATCATGCCGGAGCCGCCTTGTCAATGTCGCCGGAGAGGATTCTTGCGGGAAAGGTTAGCCCACCGCTGCTTTAATAAGCCTTACAGTTTCAAACAAATCTTTGCAAAGCCGGACAGGGGCGCTGAAAAATGGCTTGTAGCGACACCTTACAGACCTATCAAGAGGCCAGCCAGCCTTTCCCTGAAAAGCCACTGACTTTAAAACTGCGGCCACGTGAAAGACAAACAAAATCATGTCGTCATTACAAGACTTTTTCGGCGTTCTTGTCCGGCGTTTATGCAACATCAGGGTAAGCACAGCAGGCATGGCCGTCCCTATCTTATGCAACCCTGGGGTTTAGATTGCAGACGCGGACTTGACGGTGATGTTGTACTTTTTCATCAGCGCGTGAAAGTTGGTGCGCTGCATGCCTACGTCGGAAGAGGCGCGCGAGACGTTCATATTGTTTCTCCTGAGCGCTTCGATAAGGAAATTCTTCTCTATGTCCTCCACTGATTTCAGCCTCAGGTTTTTCTTCCGCTCTTTCAGCTCCGCTACGGTCTTCGGCACCTCTTCCCTTTCGGATGTTTCGAGCGACGAGAGATGCTCCGGCTTGATTGTCTTGCCCTGGCACATGATTACCGCGCGGTGGATCGCGTTTTCGAGTTGCCTGGCGTTTCCCGGCCAGTCATGGAAGACGAGCAGTTTCATCGCCTCGGCGGATATATGACGCACGTTCTTGTCGAGTTCCTGCCGGTATTTTTCGAGGAAGTGCTGGGCGAGATGGGGGATGTCCTCCCTCCTGTCCCTGAGCGGCTCGATATGGATCGGGAAGATGTTCAGCCGGTAAAAGAAGTCTTCCCTGAAGGTCCCATCGCGCGTCATCGCCTTGAGGTCCTTGTTCGTCGCGGAGATGAAGCGCACGTCTACGTGGACGGTCTTTTTCTCCCCGAGAGGTCTGAATTCGCGCTCCTGGAGGACCCTCAGGAGCTTTGCCTGGACCGCGAGATTGAGGTTGCCTATCTCATCGAAGAAGATCGTGCCCCCGTTTGCCGTTTCGAGGAGCCCTTTCTTTTTTTCGGATGCCCCTGTAAAGGCGCCTCTTGCATGGCCGAACAGCTCGGATTCAATGAGTGTCTCCGGGATGGCGGTGCAGTCGACTATGACGAAGGGCTGGTCTTTCCGCGGGCTGTTGAAGTGGATCGCCCTGGCCACGAGTTCCTTGCCGGTGCCGCTCTCCCCGGTGATGAGAACGGTGCTGCCGGTAGTTGCCACCTTGGCGATCAGCTGGAAGACCTTCTGCATCTCCTGCGATACCCCTACGATGTTGCTTAACTCGTAGTGGGACGGGACCGCCTCGCG
>JAJYLU010000364.1 GCA_021787505.1 Nitrospirota bacterium
TCGCTGAACTCCGCAAAGTGCCTCTCGATGTCGGGCAATTCCGCCCTCCAGGCCCCGGTGTCGATCCTCATAAGTTCATTCATGTTTTCAGGCGCAATATCGAGCCCGCTGAGATCCAGATCGCCGTCATTCGGCAGAAGCCCTATCTCTGTTTTTCTTGCGCCGACTTTGCCCTCGATCCGCTCGCACATCCATTTCAGCACCCGGCTGTTATCGCTGAATCCCGGCCACAAAAACATGCCTTCCGGGCTTTTCCTGAACCAGTTTACATAGAATATCCTCGGCGCCTTGTCCCCAAGCGTGTCGCCCATGTCCAGCCAATGCCGGAAGTAATCCCCCATGTGGTAGCCGCAGAAGGGCTTCATCGCAAAGGGATCGCGTCTGAGGTTGCCGACCGCGCCGATGTTCGCAGAAGTCGTCTCCGAGGCAGCGGTGGCGCCGAGGAAGACCCCGTGTTCCCAATTAAAGGCCTCGTACACGAGCGGAACAACGCTGCTGCGACGACCACCGAATATGAAGATATCTATGGGAACACCCGCCGGGTTTTCCCAGTCTTTGCAGATCACGGGGCATTGGGACGCCAGTGCGGTAAACCGTGCATTCGGATGGGCCGCCTCTTCCCTGCTATCGGGGGTCCAGTCGCGTCCCTTCCAGTCGATGAGGTGGCCCGGGACCTCGTCAGTCATCCCCTCCCACCAGACATCTCCGTCATCGGTCAGGGCACAATTGGTGAAGATAACGTTCTCCCTGACGGTGTCCATCGCCATCGGATTCGTACCGTAGGAGGTCCCCGGAGCCACCCCGAAGAAACCGTTTTCGGGATTGATGGCATGGAGACGGTCGTCAGGTCCGATCTTCATCCAGGCGATATCGTCGCCGATGCATTCGCATTTCCAGCCCGGGATAGTGGGCCGCATCATAGCCAGATTCGTCTTCCCGCATGCCGACGGAAAAGCCGCGGCAATGTGATACTGCCTTCCCTGAGGATTCGTAAGGCGGAGGATGAGCATGTGTTCCGCCATCCATCCTTCGCGCCTTGCCATTGCCGACGCGATCCTCAGAGCCAGACATTTCTTCCCGAGCAGGGCGTTTCCGCCGTATCCGGAACCGTACGACCATATCAGATTCTCTTCCGGAAAGTGGCTGATGTATTTATTTTCGATCGGGGCGCAGGGCCAGAGTGCATCCATCTGCCCTTCGGCAAGAGGGGCGCCGATCGAATGCAGGCATGGGATAAACTCTTCGCCCGCGGAAAGCATTTCGTAGATACGCGCACTCACCCGTGTCATCATGTGCATGTTGCAGACCACATACGGGCTGTCCGTCACCTCGACCCCTATCTTCGAAATAGGCGAGCCGATCGGTCCCATCGAGAAGGGGATCACGTACATCGTGCGTCCCTTCATGCAGCCCTGGTACAGGCCGCGCATCGTGTTCTTGAGGTCAACCGGATGGAGCCAGTTATTGGTCGGTCCCGCATCATCTTTCGAGGAGGTGCTGATAAAGGTCCGGTCCTCGACACGCGCAACGTCGCTCGGGTCGGTCCGGAAAAGGAAACTGTTCGGCCGTTTCTCCAGGACAGTTGCGCTGCCGGCTTCCACCATCTTCGCCATCATCCGGTCATATTCCTCCTTAGTCCCGTCGCACCAGTAGATGCTGTCAGGCCGGCACATGTCCGCGATTTCCTCAATCCACTTGTTCAGTTTTTCGTTTTTTGCCGCACCACCCATGAATCTTCTCCTCGAAAACGTATTCCGCCTTTTTGCCATAGGGCGCTCTTTCAGCGATTGAATCAATTCCCTGTCATCCTGAACGCGATCCGGGAACAAACTTATCACATATTTTAGAATTATATGGATTCCTGCGTCAAAAAATCTATTATAATGGTATATAATTAAAAATTAATGTCCGCTATTGTGCTCATACCCGCTCGCTATTCTTCGACCCGATTCCCGGGTAAGCCCCTTGCTCTCCTCAGAGGCATTCCGGTTATCGAGCACGTATACCGGAATTCCCTTCATTCTCGGCTCGCCGACGACGTGATCGTTGCAACCGACAGCGAGACGATCTTCGAAAAGGTCCTTTCTTTCGGTGGAAAAGCAGTGATGACTTCATCAGAACATCATTCCGGCACGGACAGAATCGCCGAGGTCGCCGCTTCCCGGGAGTATGATATAATTGTCAATGTCCAGGGAGACGAGCCTCTGATCAGGCCTGAGATGATCGATGAGGTGATTTCCCTGCTTGACGACCGTGAGGCTTCCATTGGGACACTGGCAAAGCGGATAGGCGTCCGCAGCGAGATCTTCGACCCCAATACCGTCAAGGCAGTCTGTGATGAAAGGGGATATGCATTGTATTTCTCGAGGGCCCCGATACCGTTTCACAGGGACGCGTTCGGTGCTGAAACGCGAAGGTACGGAAGCGCAGAGGCGGCACTTGACGACCAGTTTCTTTCTTCAGGGCTTTTCATGTATAAACACGTCGGCATATACAGCTACCGCCGGGATGTGCTTCTGGAGCTCACCCGGCTGAAGCCCTCCCTGCTCGAGACGATAGAAAAACTCGAACAGCTCAGGGCTCTTGAGCACGGGTACAGGATCAAGGTCAAGGAGACTCTCTTCGAAACCGTCGGGGTCGATACCCCCGAAGATCTGGAAAGGATAGAAAAATGCCTAAGTTCATCTTTGTAACGGGAGGAGTACTCTCATCACTCGGCAAGGGGATAGCCGCGGCCTCGATCGGGGCGATTCTGGAGGCCAGCGGGCTGAAGGTCACGATTCAGAAGCTGGACCCCTACATCAATGTCGACCCCGGCACACTCAGCCCTTTCCAGCACGGCGAAGTCTTCGTTACCGATGACGGCGCG
>JAJYLU010000008.1 GCA_021787505.1 Nitrospirota bacterium
GAAACTCAGTATCTACCATTACGAAATGGACCATAAAACGGACGTATTGGGCGGAGCGCCGCAGTGAAACTGGAGGCCAATGAAAAAGACAAAACATATTTTTTGTAAGACATTATTATTATTATTCTGCATTTTTATTATTGGTTGTTCAAGTAAACCTGCGCCAATGCAAGTCCATGGCACGCTGAGATTTGGGCCATATAATATTGCTCCACCCGCGGGTTATTGGTATTATCAAAGAAAATATCCAAAGTCATTTAGACTGCCAGTTAAAACATCAAAAGATTTCTTTCTGGAAACCTTCTTTGAAAATAAAGATGTGATTTCACATAAGACAAGAAGTGGTGTTTTTATAAATTTTGGTGTTTATAAAAATATATATAAAAGCTTTGATGAGTATTATAGAGTTACTGCGGAAAAAAATGGGTCGCTCTTTAGTTATGAAGAATTGCCAAGAGAGGCACAAGTTCTCAAAACTATGCCAGACTGGAGTTGCAAACAAACGAATTGGGGTACTTATGGCGTACAATGTATAGCTTTGGATAAAGATCTAGTTGCTGTTGGTATTTTTGGGGATAAAAATCGGGTATTATCTAAAATCCCGGAATTTAAAAAAATGCTTGAGTCTGTAAAATACACTGAAAAATGAAAATATGCTAATAAGGTCATACGTATCGGGGACGTTGCCAAGTTATGAAAGATATGCTAACCTGTAGCCATGCCTAGACAGGGGAGAATCATATAGGGGTAGAATCATATAGGGGTAGAATCATATAGGGGTAGAATCATATAGGGGTAGAATCATATAGGGGTAGAATCATATAGGGGACGTTCCCAACTTAACCAACTTATTTTCCTTTTAGCCAGCTTAAAACTTTACTTCCCGGCGCCCTTCAAGAAAGTATCAATCGTCTTGAGTAGCGTTTTTTGCTGTGACTGAGGAAGATCCTCGATTCTCTTAACCCGTCTGAGGAGTCGTAGGCTTGCTTTGCCGTTGCCGCTGTTTCCATTCGCGGGCTTAAGCCCCAGCAGTTCATCTGTCGTCACCTCAAGCGCCTGGGCGAATCTGATCACCATCTCCGGATGCAGGCGCAGCTTATCCCTCTCATAATCCGTGATAAGAGTCTGAGGGATACCCGTCTTTTCGGCTAATTCGATCTGAGTATATCCCCGCTCTTTTCTTAGCCGCGCAATCCTCTGGCCTATGGTCTCTTTCCCCAGCTTCAAGGGCGGTAGCTTCAGCTTTGATCTCCTTGGCATGTGCATATTATATCCTCGCTTTTTTAGACGGCCTGAATTTCGGTTGCAAAAATGGCGGTCTCGACTTATAATTCCCGAAACTGAACACAGGGGAGACAGGGATATGGCCGATACCAAATATTGCCTCTGCTGCGATGAGCAGGTGCCCTTCGGTACCGTAGTGAGGAACGAGCGGAGGGAGGTCACCTGTAACTACTGCGGCTTTACACTCGATGTGGAAGGAGCGGCGGAGCCCCAGAAAGCGGAAAACAAAGGGCATGCCCTGGTTGCCGACGACTCGCTTTTCACCAGAAAGGTCATAGTGGAGCTCATTGCCGAGAGGAAGTTTTCATCTGACGTGATGTCTTTCGAAAACGGGCTCGAATTGATCACCGCTTACTCAAAACTCCTGACAGAAAAGAGACCGGTCGATGTGGCGATCATCGACCTGAACATGCCGGTGATGGACGGCCTCACGGCCGCCCGGACGGTCCGGGCGCTCGAGGCCCAGAATAAGGCGACGAACGTGCCGATCGTTTTCTTTTCGGCTGAAAAGGCCGACGAAGCCCTCAAAAACCAGATGCAGAACCTAGAACCTGCCTACTATGTCAACAAGGGCTCGGATCCTGATCCCGACAAGCTCGCCGGCCGCGTCGAGTATCTACTCGGCTATCTGAGGGAGAAGTTCGGGCAGTAGCACCCTAAAACTTTACCGCCTTATCGGCGCACCCGCCGGATCCTGCAATGAACCAGTTTGACATTGCTCCCCCCTGTGGTAGAGTGGAAGAAGAAAAAATCGTATTATTCAAACCCGGGAAATTCTCACTCTATTGCAACAGGAGGATGCCATGCCTGCAACGCTTTCTAAAAAGCAGATAAAAGGCCTCGATGCCTATTGGCGCGCGGCGAACTATCTTTCGGTCGGACAGATCTACCTTTTGGACAATCCCCTGCTTAAGGAGCCCCTGAAGCTTGAGCATATAAAACCCAGGCTGCTGGGACATTGGGGAACTACGCCCGGAGTGAACTTTATCTATGTACACCTCAACCGTCTGATAATTGAGCACGACCTGAATGTTCTGTTCATGCTTGGTCCGGGTCACGGGGCGCCGGGCCTTATAGCCAATACCTATCTGGAAGGCACTTACAGCGAGATCTATCCGGATATATCGCGGGATGAGGAGGGAATGAAAAAGCTCTTCAAGCAGTTTTCGTTCCCCGGCGGTATACCGAGCCATGCGGCGCCGGAGACGCCCGGGTCGATCCACGAAGGAGGGGAACTCGGCTACTCGATATCGCACGCCTACGGTGCCGCCTTCGACAACCCCGACCTTATCGTTGCCTGCGTGGTCGGCGACGGTGAGGCGGAAACCGGTCCCCTTGCAACCTCATGGCATTCGAACAAGTTCCTGAACCCCGCTCGCGACGGCGCGGTGCTGCCTGTCCTCCACCTGAACGGCTATAAGATCGCAAACCCGACCGTCCTTGCGAGGATCGGGCGCGATGAGTTGGAAAGCCTCTTCGCGGGCTACGGATATAAACCTTTCTTCGTTGAGGGAAGAGACCCCGAAAAAATGCACCCGCTGATGGCCGAGACGCTCGAAGCTGTCCTTGCCGAGATCAGAGCGATACAGGAAAAGGCCCGCGCCAAGGGCAATTTCACGCGGCCCCGCTGGCCTATGATTATCATGCGCACGCCAAAGGGATGGACGTGTCCGAAGGAGGCGGACGGGCTGAAACTCGAGGACTCATGGCGGTCCCATCAGGTGCCTCTTTCCGATATGGACACGAAGCCGGGACATATCAGGATCCTCGAAAAGTGGATGAAGAGCTACGGCCCCGGAGAGCTTTTCGACGAAAAGGGGAGATTAGTCTCAGAACTTGCGGAACTGGCCCCGAAGGGGGACCGCCGTATGGGGATGAACCGCCATGCAAACGGCGGCCTTCTTATGAAAGAGCTGAAGATGCCTGATTTTCGAGACTACGCGGTCAAGGTCCCCGGCGCCGGACAGGTCCTGGCCGAGGCGACAAGGGTAATGGGCACCTTTCTGCGGGACGTGATGAAGATGAACGCTGAGACGAGGAACTTCCGCGTCATGGGACCGGATGAAACCGCTTCGAACCGTCTCAATGCGCTCTTCGAGGTGACGGACAAGACATGGGTCAACAAGACCCTTCCCGACGACGATCACCTTTCCGAGAACGGCCGCGTCATGGAGATCCTGAGCGAACACACCTGTCAGGGCTGGCTCGAAGGGTATATCCTGACCGGCAGGCATGGTTTCTTCTCCTGTTACGAGGCGTTCGTCCACATCGTCGACTCGATGTTCAACCAGCACGCAAAATGGCTCAAGACCGCAGGCAGAGAAATCCCCTGGCGCAGGCCGATCGCGTCGCTGAACTATCTCCTCACGTCCCATGTATGGCGGCAGGACCACAACGGGTTTAGCCATCAGGACCCCGGGTTTATCGATCACGTCGTCAACAAGAAGGCAGACGTTGTCCGTGTCTACTTCCCTCCGGATGCCAATACGCTCCTGTCGGTAACCGACCACTGCCTTCGCAGCCGCAACTATGTGAACGTTATCGTGGCCGGAAAACAGCTCCAGCCGCAGTGGCTCGATATGGATGCCGCCATCAAACACTGTACCTCCGGCATCGGCATATGGGAGTGGGCGAGCAACGACAGGGGAAGCGAGCCGGACGTGGTGATGGCCTGCGTGGGAGACGTGCCGACGATGGAGACCCTCGCCGCGGCAGAGATGCTCCGGGAGCACGCGCCGGATTTGAAGGTCCGGGTGATCAACGCGGTCGACCTCATGACGCTTCAGCCGAAAGAAGAGCATCCGCACGGACTTTCGGACAAGGAATTCGATATCCTCTTCACCACCGACAAGCCGATCATCTTTGCGTATCACGGATACCCCTGGCTTATCCACAGGTTGACCTACCGCAGGACGAACCACAAGAACCTCCATGTCCGGGGATACAAAGAGGAGGGGACGACCACAACGCCGTTTGACATGGCGGTCCGCAATGACCTCGACCGGTTCCACCTCGTTGCCGACGTAATCGACCGCGTCCCGAAGCTCGGGTATATTGCGGCATATACCAAGCAGGCGGTCCGTGACAAGCTGATCGAACATAAGGAGTATATCGCCCGGTACGGTCAGGACATGCCGGAGATCCGGGACTGGACCTGGAAGGGGAAATGAGATCAGCGGGAGACAACATGCCTGACCAAAGCGGCGAAGTGTGGCTCGTCCGCCACGGTGAAACTGAATGGAGTTCCTCCGGCAGACATACGGGCAGGACAGATCTGACGTTGACCGGGGATGGCCGGAAGCAGGCGGTGCTTCTTAGAGAGAGGCTGGCCCAAAGGTCGTTTTCCCTCGTGCTGTCGAGTCCGCTCGCCCGTGCAGTCGAAACATGCAAGATCGCAGGATACGGGGAGGTTGCCGAAGTCAGCGGCGATCTAAGGGAATGGGATTACGGGGATTATGAGGGTCTTACCAGCTCGCAGATACGGGAGAAAGTCGCGGGCTGGACAATCTGGAGAGGCAATCCTGCCGGCGGGGAAACGATCGGGCAGGTGGCTGATCGGGCGAGAAGGGTCATCAGCAGGGTAAGAGAGGTCAAGGGTGACGTGGTCCTGTTTTCTCACGGCCATCTGCTCCGCGTACTTTGTGCCTGCTGGCTCGGCCTGCCTGCCGACGCAGGCAGGCTATTTTCACTCGGTACCGCGTCGATCAGCATTCTCGGGTACGAACACGAAACACCCGTCATATCACTCTGGAATCACAATTGGTGTGTCGCTCCGTGGGAGAACTTCTGATGGGCTGTCTGCGAGGACCTGGTTATCGCCTGGCATACGCGTACAGTGGTAATAGGTAAGAACGGTCCTGATCAGAAGTAGTGGCGGAGATAATAGGCTGCGGTCACCACTATAATCAGGATGAGCCCCGAGAAAGAAGAGAGCCCTCTGAAAACGTTCTTTACGTCCGGGAACGAGAGTCTTCCTGCCCAGAGCATCTGTATGAACAGCCATAAGAAGAAGGAGTCCAAAAGAGTGAAGGTGCGAAGTTTCTTGGCGATTGCGCTGAAATGAATATATGGTAAGTTCCTTCCCATCCCGACGACATGAAGATGCCGCAGGGTCAGGAAAAGAATGAGCCACCATATGATCGGCGCGAGCGCGATGAACGACGAAAGTACCTTGTATCTCGTCCTCGATTTGACGCTCCCAAGGACGTAGGTGCTACCCTCTTTCCTTGGGACTACCGAGAAGCCTTCAGCTTTTCCGAGAAGAAGCGCGGCGACATAATGCGCCAGTTCGTGCAGTACCGTGCCAGGGAAATAGAAGATCAGTTTAAGCAGGAGCCGAATCCGCATCGACTATTTTATCACGTTGGTGGGGTGCAACCGTCCGGATGACCCGGGTGATTATGCTATAATAAACACCGTTAGCTTTTAAAATCGGCATGTTACGCATGCGGTGAATTGTATGCCGGCATTTCTTATTCGAGGTGAACGTGGAAGAGATCAACGAACTCATCAAACAGCGCATCAGGAAGGTCGAAGAACTGAAGGAGATGGGTGTCCAGCCCTATGGAAAGCCGTTTCCCGCCACCGACCATGCTGCTGATCTTATTGAAAAGTATAGGGACACGTCGAAAGAAGAACTCGAAACCGGCGCCGTCGAATGCTCTCTGGCGGGGAGGATCGTTGCCATGCGCGATTTCGGGAAGGCCGCCTTTGCGCACGTACAGGACAGTACCGGCAAGATGCAGATCTACCTTAAGAAGGACGTGCTGGGCGAGGGGTACAAGCTTCTCAAGAAGCTCGATATCGGCGACATCGTCGGTTTGAGAGGAAGGCTCTTCAGGACAAGGACGAACGAACTCACCGTGGAGGTCGGGTCATTACAGCTGATGACGAAATCGATACGGCCCCTTCCGGAGAAGTGGCACGGCCTCAAGGACGTTGAGACGCGGTACCGTCAGCGCTACGTCGACCTTATTGTGAACCCCGAGGTCAGGGAAAACTTTGCGCGGAGAAGCGTGGTCATCAAGGGGGTGAGGGACTTCCTGGAGACGAAGGGCTTCATCGAAGTCGAAACCCCGATGATGCACCAGATACCGGGCGGCGCGACCGCGCGGCCTTTCAAGACCCACCATAACGCGCTCGACATAGACCTGTACCTCAGGATCGCGCCTGAATTGTACCTCAAGAGGCTCCTCGTCGGCGGTTACGAACGCGTGTACGAGCTGAACAAGAACTTCAGAAACGAAGGCATATCCACAAAACATAACCCGGAATTTTCGATGCTGGAATTCTATATCGCCTATAAAGATTACAATTTCCTCATGTCCCTTACCGAGGAACTCATCACCGAAGTTGCGATGAAGGCGGCGGGGTCGCTGAAAATCCCCTATGGCGACGACACCATCGACCTCACGCCTCCGTGGCCGAGAGTGCCGATGCTCGAGGCGCTAGCGAACAACGGCGTGCCGGAGGAGATACTTCGCGACGCGGAGAAGGCGAAGGTATGGGGCAGGGCGAACAAGATAGACATCCCTGAGGGCTCCTCGCTCGGCAAGATACTAGACGAAATATTCAAGGAGAAGGTCGAGCCCGGCCTTGTGCAGCCGACGTTCATCATCGACCATCCGGTTGAGCTCTCCCCGCTTGCGAAGCGGAAGGCGGACAATCCGGCCCTGGTAGAAAGGTTTGAGCTCTTCATCTGTGCCAGGGAACTGGCGAACGCCTTTTCGGAACTAAATGACCCCTTTGATCAGAGGGGAAGGTTCCTCGAACAGGTGAAGGCGAAACAGGAGGGCGACGAAGAGGCGCACTGGATGGACGAAGACTTCATCAGGGCGCTCGAATACGGCATGCCGCCTGCCGCGGGCGAGGGGATCGGGATCGACCGTCTTGTTATGCTCCTGACTAATTCACAGTCGATAAGGGACGTGGTGCTTTTCCCGCAGCTGAAGCCGGAACAGGCCGACAGACCCGCTGACGAGCAATGAGGCCGATCATGGTGAAGAGGCACTAGAATTTATGGGTTTCCCTTCATGAACTTTCCCTATCAGGTCTTCATCGCGATCCGGTATCTCAAGTCGAAGAAGAAATACAAGGGCGTATCGGTGAATACCGCTATTTCCATCGGCGGCGTTGCGGTGGGTGTGATGGCGCTCCTCGTCGTCTTGTCGGTGATGACGGGTTTCCAGCAGGACATCCAGAAGAAGATACTCGGCGCCAATGCCCATATAATCGTGAGGGACTTTAGGGGCCCGATGCCGGATTACAAGGAGGCCGAGCGAAGGCTTCAGGGAGAGAAGGGAATCGTGTCGCTTGCGCCGTTCGTGCTCGGACAGGTGATGGTCTCTTATGAAAAGAGGGCGCACGGGATCTTTCTGCGCGGCATCGAGCCGGCAAGCGAGTCGAAGACAACCGATATCCTTTCCCATATCAAAGACGGCAGCGTGAAGGGGCTTGCCGAAAAAGAGGGACTGCCGGGCATCATACTCGGCAGCGAGCTTGCGGGGAACCTCGGCGTGATTGTCGGGGACGAGGTCAACATCATCTCTCCTGTCGGCGAGATAGGGCCGATGGGTATGCTCCCGAAGGTGAAGCGGTTCAGGGTCGCCGGGATATTCGAGATCGGCATGTTCGAATACGATTCGAACCTTGCGCTTACAGACATGAAGGCCGCGCAGGATTTCCTGGGGATGAAAGACGAAGTAACCGGCATCCAGCTGAAGCTCAGCGACATCTATCAGGCGCCCGAGATCAGGAGAAAGCTGCAGGAGAAGCTGGGATTCCCCTTCCAGGTGATGGACTGGATGCAGATGAACAAGAACCTCTTTTCCGCACTCAAGCTCGAGAAATTCGCAATGTTCGTGATCCTCGTGCTGATCGTGCTGGTGGCGTCCTTCAATATCATAAGCAACCTCATCATGAACGTAATAGAAAAGAGCAGGGAGATCGCAATACTCAAGGCTATCGGTGCAACGAACCGCGGCATCATGACCGTCTTTATGCTGCAGGGGCTCTTTATAGGACTCATAGGCACGGCGATCGGCATCACCGGGGGGTTGCTTACCGGATACGTGCTGAACACGTACGAGTTGATCAAACTGCCCGCCGACGTATATTATCTAAGTCATCTGCCGGTGAAGATGCAGCTCTCCGATTTCCTCACGGTCTCGATTTCCGCAATCGTCATCAGCTTCCTTGCAACACTCTATCCGGCGTGGCAGGCCGCAAAACTGGACCCCGTGGAGCCTTTGCGATATGAGTAATTCCGGTCCTCTCGTCGAGGCGAGGGGCGTCAGCAAGACTTTCCGTACCGAGGCGGGCGAACTCAGGGTGCTGAAAGGTGTCGATGTCTCGATCGGCTCCGGCGAGATGCTCGGGATCATCGGGGCCTCAGGGGCGGGCAAAAGTACTCTCCTTCATATCCTCGGAGCGCTCGACAAACCCACGTCGGGCAAGGTGTTGTTCAAGGGGAAAGATATCGGCGCAATGGACGAAAATTCTCTTGCCCTGCTCAGGAACACGAGCATCGGGTTCGTATTCCAGTTCCATCACCTGCTGCCGGAATTCAATTCACTCGAAAACGTGATGCTTCCTGGTCTGATAAGCGGGATGTCATTCGCCGAAGCCGGGAAAAAGGCATCGGCGCTCCTTTCAGAGCTCGGTTTGTCGGCGAGGATAAGGCACAGGCCGGGGGAATTATCGGGCGGGGAACAGCAGCGCGTTGCTGTAGCGAGGGCGCTTCTTCAGAACCCGGCGGTGGTGCTTGCCGACGAACCGACCGGCAATCTCGATACCGCCACCGGTAATGACCTCTTCGCGCTTTTTCTGGAGTTGAATAAACGAAAAAGCATTGCCTTTGTGGTCGTTACCCATAACAAGTCTCTTTCGGACCGCTGCCACAGGGTGCTCGAGATGGCAGACGGGATGTTTGTCTGAATGCTGGTTGCCGCACTGACGGGGAATTACGGCATGGGCAAGAGCTATGTTCTTTCCGCCTTCAGGGACCTGGGCGCGGTCACACTGGACAGCGACCGTGTCGTGGAACTCCTGCTGAAGGAGGCAGGCGTGATCGAGAAGGTGCGAAAGCTCCTTGGAAGCGACGTTGTGACGGCCGGGGGGGTGCTTGATAAGAAGGCCGTTGCCGCGAAGATCTTTCGGGATCCCGAGTTGAAGAAAGGGCTCGAAGGGATCATCCATCCCCTTGTCTTCGAAAGGGTGAATGATTTTATCGGAAGGATTAAAGATAAAAACCGCGTCGTTATCGTGGAAGTGCCGCTTCTCTTCGAAGGGAATTATCAGAAGGATTTCTCAAAGGTGATCACTGTCTATGCCCCTGAGGAGGCCGCCATCGAGCGGTTGAAAAACTCCGGGGTTACGCGGGACGAGGCCCTTTTGAGGTTGCGGAGCCAACTGCCGATAGAGGAGAAGAAGGCGCGTGCCGATTATGTGATAGACAACGGCGGATCAAAAGAGGAGACGCTGAAGCAGGTGGCGGAAGTGTACGATTTGCTCTGCGAGGAGATGAAAAGGAAGCTGGCCGGATAGCGGGTTCGCCGGCGGCAAAGACCTTACGTCTGACTTAGATAGTGTTCCGCCCACTCGTCCAACTGTGTAGGTGACAGTGCCCCGTTGACCTCATCCACCTGTCTACCTGCGCGGTAAAGCGTGAGTCTGGGGACCGACATGATGCTGAAACGCTGCGCGAGATAGGTCTCTTTTTCGGTGTTGACCATGACGACCTTCAGCCTCCCCGCTTTTCGGCGCGCCGCGTCCTCTATACCGGGCATCATACCGCGGCAATGGGTGCACCAGGGCGCCCAGAAGAATACGAGCACGAACCCCGGCGGATCGAAGACTTCGGTCTGGAAATTCGCGGCCGTTCCTTCAACCGGCGATCGCGGAAAATCCAGAGATGCCTTGCACTTTCCGCATTTCGGCTTTTCCATGAGCCTGTCTGCCGGCATGCGGTTAACGGTCCTGCATGCTTTGCAGCGCAAAAGAGCCGAGTTGTTCATCCAAATTTCTCCTCCCTAAAGGTTACCATATCACCGCCTTCAGGAGAATTTTTGCTATTTAAATCTGCCTTTAGTAGAATTAACGATACAGCTGGAGAATGTCGGGGCAGAAGCGCTGAAAAAAGGCCTTACATGACGACATTTGTTTTTGATTGTATTCACCTTGCGGCATTCGGGTGGAGGGTCCCGTTACTCTTGAGTCTGGTGGGCCTGGACAGAGGTTTTCAATGTGTCGCAGAGTAAGGCGCTTTTCCATCGCTCCTGCCCCCGATGGTCGAATTCCTTTATTGCAACTGCAGACCGACAAAACTGAAAGGAGTTAGTCTAACCATGCTGATTGTACTTCATAACTGGGCTACCGATAAAGACGTTGAGCTGGTCAAAAAGACGATCACGTCGCTCGGTCTCAAGCCTGTCGCTATTCCGGGAGCCGAGAGGACCGCGATAGGAATAATCGGCAATCAGGGATGGGTTGACGATGCGCCTTTCAGGGCCGTCAAGGCGATCATGGAGATCATCCATGTCACAAAACCGTACAAACTCGTGAGCCGTGATTTCCATCCGGCGGATACCGTAGTGAAACTGCCGGGGAACGTCCGGGTGGGCGGGAGGTCTCCCTTTCTCGTAATCGGCGGGCCGTGCGCTATTGAGGGAAGGGAACAGATATTCAGGACCGCCCGGTTTCTGAAGAAAATCGGCGTGAGGGTGCTCAGGGCCGGCGCATATAAACCGAGGACGAGCCCGCACAGCTTTCAGGGCATGAGGGAAGAGGGCCTCGAAATTCTTGATGCCGTGAGAAAGGAGACCGGCATGCTCGTGGTAACCGAGGTGATGAGTCCGGAGCAGGTCGGCCTTGCAGCGGAAAAGGTCGACATACTCCAGGTAGGCGCCAGGAACATGCAGAACTTCGACCTTCTCACTGAAGTGGGCAGGGCAAGGATTCCTGTGGTGCTGAAACGGGGACTTGCGGCTACGGTGGAAGAATGGCTGGCGTCCGCGGAGTACATCGTGCTTGGCGGCAACCGCGACGTTATTCTCTGCGAACGGGGCATAAGGACCTTCGAGACTTCGACTAGGAATACCGCCGACCTTGCGGTCATTCCCCTGGTGAAGTCCCTTTCCCACCTGCCGGTTATCTTCGACCCCAGCCATGCTACCGGGAAGAGGAGCCTGGTGCCGCACATGGCGCTCGCCTCTGTCGTGGTGGGAGCCAACGGCGTGATGGTTGAGGTGCATCCGGACCCGGAGCATGCCCTTTCGGACGGTCCGCAGTCGCTGCATTTCAAGGAGTTCGAGGCGCTCTATAAACGAATCAGGGGGCTCGAAGGGTTTGTGAAAAAGTCCTGCTGCAACTGATTTTTCGGTGTAATTTCATTCCGAAAATGGTATAGTATAAAACCGCAGCATAGTGACTTAAGCATCTTCGTTTATAATAAAATTCAATAACAATTACTTATGGTTGAGTAAGAGAAAAAATAAGGGATGCCCATAAAATGAACCTGAAAAAGATCGAAAAAGGCGTGAAGCTTATCATCGAGGGGATAGGTGAAGACCCGGAAAGGCCCGGCATAAAGGACACACCACAGCGGGTGGCAAGGATGTACCAGGAGATATTCTCCGGGCTCGAGACGCCGACAGAGGAGATCCTTCAGCATATCGAGGGCGAAAGCCACGATGAGATGGTGCTCCTTAAGGACATCCCTTTTTACTCCGTCTGCGAACACCACCTCCTTCCGTTCATCGGGAAGGCCCACGTGGCCTACATCCCCGGCGCGGGGAAGATCGCGGGGATCGGCGAACTTGCGAAGGCGGTCGAGATATTGGCGAAGAGACCGCAGGTGCAAGAGCGGCTAACAGCCCAGCTTGCCGACATGATCATGAATAAACTGAAGCCCAAGGGCGCGATGGTGATCATCGACGCCGAGCATCTCTGTCTCTCCATGCGGGGCATGAAAAAGCCGGGGGCAAGGACAGTCACCTCGGCCGTGCGGGGCATATTCAGGTCGAAGGAATCTACGAGAGAAGAGCTGTTGGAACTCATAAAAAAGCGCGATTGAGTTTTCCCGCGCTGACACTAAATTAAAGGAGGAAGAAGATGTCTGCAAAAATCATAAGCGGTACCGAGATCGCCGCCCAGATCAGGGAGGAACTCAAGAAAGAAGTCGCGGGGATGAAGGAGAAGCACGGGGTTGTGCCGGGACTGGTTACTATCCTGGTGGGCAAGAACCCGGCGTCGGTCAGTTACGTCACCGGCAAACACAAGGCCGCCGACGAGATCGGCTTCTTTTCGATCCAGGACGATCAGCCCGAGGACATCCCCGAGGCTGCCCTGCTCACGCTCATCGACAAATACAATAAAGACCCGAAGGTGCATGGAATCCTCGTCCAATTACCGCTGCCAAAACATATCGATGAAAAGAAGGTCCTCAACGCCATCGACCCCGATAAAGACGTGGACGGCTTTCATCCGGTCAACGTGGGGCGCCTCATGATCGGCGGGGACGAGGCGAAGTTTCTGCCCTGCACGCCCGCGGGCATACAGGAACTGATCGTCCGTTCCGGCTTCGAGACCTCCGGCGCGGAAGTCGTCGTGGTCGGCCGCTCCAATATAGTCGGCAAGCCGATTGCGATGATTATGCTCCAGAAGGGGAAAGGCGCGAACTCGACCGTCACAGTCGTGCATACCGGGACGAAGAATATGGCGGACCACTGCAAACGGGCCGACATCCTGATCGTCGCGGCGGGGGTGCCCGGGCTCGTAAAACCCGAGTGGATCAAACGTGGCGCCTGCGTGATCGACGTCGGGGTCAACCGGGTCGGCGAGAAGAAGAGCGAAAAGACCGGCAAAATGGTCCCGATCCTGAAGGGCGACGTTGATTTCGATGCGGCAAAGGAGATCGCCGGGGCTATCACTCCCGTGCCCGGCGGCGTGGGACCGATGACTATCACGATGCTGATGAAAAACACCGTCACGTCGGCCAAGATGCATGCCGGTCTGCCGATCAAGTAAGGTCCCTTCATAAGCCGTTTTCAGAAGGCATAGGGGAGGGGTTATTTGTTAACATAATAAGAGGATACCCTTAAGCAGGAGTGTATGCATGGCACCGGAAAAAGTAGAAGAAGCACCCAAACCGTACCGGCCGTACGGCGCTGAAATAAAGGAGACGAGACCCTATTCCCCCTGCAGGGCCGCCTGCCCGGCACATACGGACGTCCAGGCTTATGTCGGCCTGATCGCGCAGGGCAGGTACCATGAGGCATTCGAGGTGATCACCGCCCCGAATCCCATCGCCTCTGTCTGCTCGATGATCTGCCATCATCCGTGCGAGCAATCGTGCAGGCGATGCACGATCGACGAACCGCTGGCGGTCAGGCACCTCAAACGGTTCGCGATCGAGAAGTCCCTGGACTATCGAAGGGCAAGACGGAGACTCGTAGAGAAGACGAAGGGCAAGAGCGTCGGCATCATCGGATCGGGGCCTTCCGGTCTCACCGCGGCGCGGGACCTTGCCGACTTCGGGTACAGCGTGTCGATCTATGAACGCCATCCTGTGCTGGGCGGCATGCTCGCCTCGGCGATTCCTCCGTACCGTCTTCCGAGGGAGATGCTGAAAGAAGATATCGACGACGTAATTTCTAAGGGCATCGAGGTGAAGACGAGCTGCGAGATCGGCAGGGACGTGAAAATTGACGACCTTGCGAAACAGCATGATGCGGTGCTTATCGCAATCGGACTTTCCCTGAGCAGGTCGCTGCCGATTCCAGGCGTAAAAGGCCCCGGTGTGCTCTTGGCGATCCCCTTCCTGGAAGACGTTGCCTTCGACAGAAAACCGTCTCTGGGGAAGAAGGTGCTGGTCATCGGCGGCGGAAACGTGGCTATGGATGTTGCCAGGACCGCAAGGCGTCTCG
>JAJYLU010000365.1 GCA_021787505.1 Nitrospirota bacterium
GCGCGAAAACGGGCCCGCGTCAACAATCCCGAACCGCACGGAACACGGTGTGGACGAATAGGAGCCTCCCGGTCTCCTTGACAACAATGAGGGCTTGCGCGAAAATTTGACCATAGTGAGGAAACAATAAAGAATCGCTCAAATTTTCCGGCCTGATCGCGGGAGGCGCGCAATGAAAAAGACGGTGCAGAATTTCATCGGGGGTGAGTGGACCGCCTCCGCTACAGGGGAGACCTTCGAGAGCATCAATCCGGCCGACACATCTGAGGTGGTTGCGGCGGTCAGCAAGTCCTCCCGGACCGATGTCGACAATGCGGTGAATGCAGCCAGGGGCGCATATCGGATGTGGCGTCTCACCCCCGCTCCGAAAAGGGGGGAAATACTGTATAAGGCTGGTGAGATCCTTACGAAGCGGAAGAGGGAGTTAGGCGAGCTTCTCACGAGGGAGATGGGCAAGGTCCTGGCAGAGGCGTTGGGCGATGTGCAGGAAGCGATCGACATGGCATATTACATGGCCGGCGAAGGGCGGAGGCTTTCGGGCGAGACCATACCTTCCGAACTGCCCGATAAAGACTGCAAGTCAGGCCGCGTCCCTATAGGCGTCTGCGGTCTGATTACTCCGTGGAACTTCCCTGTCGCGATACCTGCATGGAAGCTGATGCCGGCCCTCGTATCGGGTAACACGGTCGTCTTCAAGCCGAGCAGTCATACGCCGGCCTGCGCCGCGATGCTTGTGGAGATACTCCGCGAGGCGGGTCTGCCTGCAGGGGTACTGAACCTGATCAACGGCAGCGGAGAAGAGACGGGTGACTATCTTGCGTCCCATTACGGCATCGACGGGATTTCCTTTACCGGTTCGACTGCAGTTGGCCTGGGTATAGCAAAGACGTGTGCTGAACGAGGGAAGAGGGTTTCCTGCGAGATGGGAGGCAAAAACGCGATCATCATCATGGAAGACGCCGATCTTTCGCTCGCACTAGAAGGCGCGGTCTGGGGAGGCTTCGGCACAAGCGGCCAGAGATGCACCTCTTCGAGCCGCCTTGTAGTCCACCGTGCGGTGCACGATAAATTTCTTGATATGTTTGCCGCGGCTGCGGGGAGGCTGAGGTTGGGAAGCGGGCTCAAACCGGAGACCGACGTGGGGCCCGTCATCAACAAGGCCCAGATGGAAAAAGTGCTGAAGTATATCGGGACCGGAAAAGAGGAAGGGGCGAAACTCGTTACCGGCGGCAATGCCTGCAGAGAAGGCGGCTGCGAAAAAGGCTATTTTATCGAGCCGACGATTTTTTCCGGGGTGACGCCCGAGATGCGGATTGCGCAGGAAGAGATCTTCGGGCCGGTTGTGTCGGTACTCAGGGCGGAGGACCTGGACGACGCAATCGGGATTGTGAACGGTACGGCCTACGGCCTCGTTTCGTCGATCTATACGCGGGACGTGAACAAATCCGCGGTCGCGGAGAGAGAGCTCGATACCGGGATCGTCTATATCAATTCATCCACGATCGGTGCCGAAATCCAGCTGCCGTTCGGCGGTACGAAGAGAAGCGGTTTCGGTCACGAAGAGGCGGGCGGAAGGGGCGGCAGCCTCGACATGTTCACGAAGTGGAAGGTCGTCTACCGGGACTTCAGCGGAAGGCTCCAGAAGGCACAGATAGACAGATAGAAGGAGGAAGGATAAGTGCACGACCATGTCATGAGGGCGAAAGGTGTGCTGACGAACGCCCTCGTGATCCACACGGACATCCTTGTAAAGAAGGCAGATCGAATTTACATCGAGGACATCAACGGCAAGAGATACATGGACTTTACTTCAGGGCTTGCCACGACGAACATAGGGCATAACCATCCCGCGGTGGTCGGGGCGATAAGGAGACAGGCGGAGGCCCTTATCCATTCCGGGTGCATTTTTTATTATGAACCGCTCCTCCTGCTTGCCGAAAAAATGAGAGAGGTGACGCCGCCGGGGCTCGATATGTTCTTCTTCGCAAATTCCGGCGCCGAGGCGGTCGAAGGCGCTCTGAAACTGGCGAGGTTCAGCACGGGCAGACAGGGCATTGTGGCCTTCACAGGCGGGTTCCACGGCCGCACCTTCGGTTCGATGAGTCTCACGACGTCGAGCATGCGGTACCGGAAGAGCTATCAGCCCTTCGTCCCTTCTGTGTACCATTCGCCCTATCCGTATTGCTTCAGGTGTTTTTTCGGCCAGAGGCCGGCAACCTGCAGCATGGACTGTTATACGCACCTTGAGCGGCTCTTCAAGCACCTTATCCCCCCGGATGAGGTCGCCTGTATCGTCATAGAGCCGGTGCTCGGCGAGGGGGGCTATGTGGTCCCCCCGAAGGAGTTTCTCAAAAAACTGAGGGAACTCTGCAACCGGTGGAATATCCTCCTCATACTCGACGAGGTGCAGGCAGGCATGGGAAGGACGGGAAGATGGTTCGCCTCCGAGCATTTCGGGGTGGTCCCCGACATCATGACGGTGGCAAAGGGGATAGCCTCGGGAATGCCGCTGAGCGCGATCGTATCCACAAAGGAAATTATGGAGAAATGGCCGAAAGGCGCGCACGGTACCACCTTCGGCGGCAACCCTGTCTCCTGTGCCGCTGCAATCGCGACCATAGAGGTTATGCAGAAAGAGGATCTCCTCGAAAACGCACAACGGGCGGGGGAGCATGCGCTGAAACGGCTGCGCGGCATGCAGAAGAGGTTCTCTGCGCTCGGCGACGTGAGGGGGCTCGGGCTCATGATCGGGATCGAGTTCGTCGGGGACGGGGACCTGCCGGACACCGAAGGACTCAGAAAGGTGATGGACTTCTGCTTTGAGAGGGGCCTGATCCTGC
>JAJYLU010000366.1 GCA_021787505.1 Nitrospirota bacterium
TCGGCGGGCGCAACTCCGGACCGAGGCCGATGGAGCTCCTGCTTATGGGGCTCGGCGGTTGTTCCGGCATGGATATCGTCTCTATCCTCAAAAAGAAGAAAGAGCGGTTGACCGGGCTCGATATCCATGTCAGCGGGACTATGGCCGAGGAATATCCGCATAAATATACGCTGATCGATATCGAGTACGTCGTCAGGGGCAGGGGCCTGTCTGATGCTGCCGTAAAAAGGGCCATTCAGCTCTCGATGGACAAATACTGCTCGGTTAAGGCGACGCTCGAGGGCGTAGCCAAGATCGGCTTCTCTTATAAGATAGTCGAAGAATAGGTGAGGTATAAAAATATTTCTTTTTAAGGTAAAATCCCCGTATGAAAACATACGATGAGGTAGTGGAATTTCACGGTCATTCGTGTCCCGGCCTTGCACTTGGTTACAGGGTCTCCCTGAGGGTGTTGAAGGAGTTCAGGGTGCGTGCTGAAGACGAGGAACTTGTTGCTATCGTCGAGAACGACTCCTGCGCGGTCGACGCGATCCAGGGCATGACCGGCTGCACCTTCGGAAAAGGTAATCTCATTTTCAGAGATTACGGAAAACAGGTGTACACATTCCTCCGGCGGCCGTCGGGGAAGAGTATCCGGATTTCGGTGGACTGGAAGAGGCCTGCTGAAACCGAAGCGGAGAAAGCAGTTTGGGAGAAATACACGAAGGGAGACCGCTCAAAGAAGGTCCTGCAGTTTGTCCACGACCGGAAGGCATCGAGAATCCGGCACATCCTGGAGGCAGATGAGAGGGAACTTATGGCGGTGAGGAAAGGGACTGAGAAACTTCCGCCGGAGGCTGAGATCTACCGGAGTGTCGTCTGCGAGAGCTGCGGAGAGAAGGTAGCAGAGCCAGGGGTGAGGATCAAGGACGGCAGATTGTTGTGCATCCCCTGCTTCGGGAATAAGTGATGATGGAAGAGATCATCAAGAAGGCCGAAATACTTGTCGATGCATTGCCCTATATCAGGAATTTCTACGGCAAGACCTTTGTCATCAAATACGGGGGTGCGGCCCAGACGAAGGAAGAGCTCAAGGAGGCTTTTGCCAAGGACGTGGTGATGCTGAATTATATCGGCATACGCACCGTGATCGTCCACGGCGGCGGACCGAAAATATCGGCCACGATGGAGCGGATGGGCAAGAAACCCGAGTTCGTGAGCGGCCAGCGGGTGACCGACCGGGAAACGATGGATATCGTAGAAATGGTCCTCGGCGGACTGATCAACAAAGAGATCGTTTCTCTTATCAACCGGCACGGCGGAAAGGCTGTGGGCCTGAGCGGGAAGGACGGAGGCCTGCTGCGGGCACAAAAAAAGAAGTTGATAAAAAAAGCTACCCCTGAAACCGGTGTCGAGGAGATGGTTGACCTCGGGCTGGTCGGTGAAGTGACCTCGGTCGATCCTTCGGTCATAGAAGGCCTAGATAAAAACGGCTTTATTCCGGTGGTCTCTCCGATCGGCGCCGGTCCGAACGGCGAGACGCTGAACATCAACGCGGATTTCGTCGCCTCCTCAATTGCGTCGGCGCTCAAGGCGGAGAAACTCATGCTGCTGACGGACGTTCCGGGGTTGCTCGACGCAAAGGGAAATATTATCTCTACTATCAAAAAGGCACGGATAGACAAGCTGGTGAAAGACGGTACGATATCGGGCGGAATGCTCCCGAAGGTGATGGCCTGTCTGAATGCCATTTTGAACGGCGTGGGAAAGACGCATATCGTAGACGGCCGGGTTCCCCATTGCCTGCTGCTTGAGATTTTCACTAAAGAGGGCGTCGGGACAGAAATCCTGGGTTAGCCCCACGCGCGTCATTATTTCGTTAGTAGCACATAATAAAAGCGGAAACGCCGAATAATCCTTGCCATAAAACAAGAATTATTAAGATTCACATAAATGCATACTCGAAGTCTGAGAATTGTTTTGAATATGGCGGGCTGGCCCTGGTAATGGGCTTGAAGGTGTTGCGGGCAAGACATTTTTCGTCGCCTACGCCTCTTTTTTGAGATATCTTTTGCAATGTTAAGATTATCTTGGCAATTTATCCTGCGCATGCGATATCCCGGCGTTTCTTTGTATAATCGGTAGATGTATGAGGTGCTGCTCCCCTTCGGGCTGATCATTATTTCCGGCGTTGTTTTTAAGAGGCTGCGAGTTGCCGGTGTGGGCGCGGAAAGCGTTCGTGTTGCCATCAATGCGGCGGTCCTGAATATCTTCCTTCCGGCGCTATGTATCAAGGCGGTGTACACGGCACGCATAGACGCGCGGCTATTCCTCGTGCCGCTAACCTCGTGGGTGACGACGCTTGTTTCGCTTCTGTTGTCGTTTGGGCTTTATACAGTGCTCGAAAAGAGAATGCGAATCGCTCCGGCAGAAAAAGGGGTATTGGTGATCGGCGCGACCTTCGGAAATGTTCTCTATCTCGGCCTGCCCGTACTTACCGGTCTGTACGGAAGGGAGGCCGCGAAATATGCTCTTTTCTACGATCTGCTTGCCGCGACGCCGGTGCTCTGGATCTTCGGTGCCGCGTTTGTGTCGAGGTACGGGGAAGGACGGGGGACGACTGTCGGAGAGTCGGTGAAAACAATCGCCACGCTTCCGCCGATATGGGGAATCATAGTAGGTTTCGGCCTCAAATTGGCCGCTGTCCCGGTCCCTGGGTTGCTCTTGAAATCACTTGGCATGCTCGGCGATACGGTGGTACCGCTGATGGTCTTCAGCGTGGGGTTGGCGCTTTCACTCCCGAAGGTGAAACACGCGATTATCGCCTTGCCGGCGGTATTTATGAAACTTCTGATCGGAA